>NZ_JBIBYR010000005.1:0-195759 GCF_043083485.1 Streptomyces sp. NPDC014727
GGTCCGCTCCCCGCTGCGCACGAGAAAGCCGCCCAGGGGCAGGCCGAGGCTCCCGTCCGCCTCCCGGTGGTGCTCGTGGCAGGCCCACGGGTCGTCCACACCGGGGCGGGTAAGGATCTCCGCCGCAATCTCGGTGCCCACCCCGTCCGTGATCGCCAGAACCTCGATGTCGCCGACCTTCATGTATGCCCTCCCGCAGCTGTCATGAGCCCACACCGAACGGGACGCCCGTTCGTGGGCCCTCGGCTTCAACCGTTCTCGACGGCAGGGGATTCCCACGGGCGACGATCTTTTGTCCGGCGAACTCGCCTTCTGCCTGTGCTGGTCACCCACCGAAACGCCCCTGTCCGAACAGGTCCGCGTCGCCGGTGTCCGGCTGGAGCGTCGAGGAGTGCTTCCAGGCCGCCAAGAGCCAGGTCGGACTCGACCACTACCAGGTCCGCAACTGGACCTCCTGGCACCGGCACATCACGCTCGCCATGCTCGCCCTGGCCTTCCTGACCGGCCTCGCCGCCGACGCAGCCCCCGAACGACCCGCCGATACGCACCAGCCCGCCCGCAGCAGCGACCCGATCGTGCTGACCGTCCCGGAGATCCGCCGCCTCCTCGCCGCCGGTCTTCAACCCAACGGCCGTGTCGGCGGCCAGGCTGCTGCACTGGTCCACCTGGCGCAGACACCACCAGGCAACAGCCTGCCGCAGCCACTACCGACGGCGATCCGCCGACGAACCCGCTGGACAGATCACGAAACCACACGGGAGTACTAGCGTCCCTGGACTGACTGCCTGCGCGTCATCGCAGCTCACGGTCGCCAGGACACACGGTGCTCCAGGAGGTGAAGGTACGTGGTGAACATTGCATCCCAGCCATCCGGAAACTTCACCGTGACCCCCAGCTGCACGGGCTCCGTCGACGGGTGCTCGTCCAGGAGCTCCGTGACGCCCGCCCGGCACACCACGACGCAGGCGTGCCGGTGGCGCGAGGCCAGGACGCACAGCCGTCCCGTCTCCAGATGGAACGCCGTGGCGTCCGGGCGGCCGGACAGCGGGTGCAGGACCACCGTCACATCGAACTCGCGGCCCTGGAGCCGGTTCGCCGTGTCCACCGCCACGCCCGTCACCCCCAGCTCCGCGAGCGCCGCCCGTACCGCCGCCGCCTGGTCGCGATGGGCGGTGCCGACCGCGACCCGGTCCGCCGTCACCGGGACCGGCTCGGCGGAACGCTCGCTCGTCGCCGCCCCGCCCCGGTCCAGCAGCCGGCGGACGACCAGCGCCACCGCCCGCACCGCCTCCGGGTCGGTGCGCGGGGTGTGCCGGGCCGGGAGCTCCAGCAGGCCCCAGCCGGACTCCGCGGCCTCGTCCAGCACCCGGTCCGGTGCCGAGCCGTCGGACGCGACGCCGAACGACAGCCGCCGGTCCCCGTGGTCCGTACCGCTGCGGAACGGGGTGTACGGGTAGAACGCGTCCGAGACCAGCGGCGCGGCGGAGGCGGGCAGCCGCCACGACACCGGCAGCCGGTGCTGCGGCAGCCGGGGATTGTGCGCGAGCAGCGTGGAGACCGCGCTCGCGGACGGGTCGTACGACAGCCCCGCCCACTGGTCCGCGCCGACGATCGAGAACGGGTCCAACTGGCCCGGGTCGCCGACGAACAGCGCCCGTTCGAAGAGCCCCGCGACGGCCAGGAGGGCGTCCGAACGCATCTGGTACGCCTCGTCGACGATCGCGTGCCCCCACGGCTCGACGTTCTTCACGTGCGCCCACTTGGCGGCCGTCGAGATGACGACGTCGAGTCCGGCGAGGTCCGACGCCTTGGCCGACTTCCGCACATTGGCCAGGCCGTCCAGCACCTTGTCGTAGGGGTCCGTGTCATTGCTGTGCAGCCGGCCGACCGGCAGTCCCGGATCCTTCTCTGCCAGCCGCACCACCAGGTCGTCGACCTGGGCGTTGGTCTGCGCCACCACCATCAACGGATGCCCGGCCGAAGCGAGTTCGAGAGCGGCGCGCACCACGAGCGTCGACTTGCCCGCGCCCGGCGGGGAGTCCACCACGATGCCGCGCGACGTACCGCTCAGGGTGTCGGCGAGGATCGCGTCGGTCGCCCGCGCGGCCTGGGCGCCCGGGTCGAATGCGGCCGTCACCTGACCTCCCAAGGCATTCCTCGGCCTCCGGGCCGGGGAGGAGTCCGGTTTCTCAGGTGTTGTTGGCGGGGCGGGTCAAGCCGATTTGCCGTCGGGTGAACCTGCGTCTCCCGCAGCGGCTCCGAGCGCGACCTCAAGCAGGTGCACGATCTCAGAGTTGAGGGACCGCCGGTCTCGCTTGGCGTGATCGGCCAGGCGGGTGTGAAGGTCGGTGGGGAGTCGAAGCGTGATGCGGGTCTGTTCATCCATGCCTCCAGAGTAGTTGTGTAGCGACACTGTGCTAGTGGTAGTGTGACACTATGACGACACTGGTAGGGCGGGTTGAAGGTATCGGTATTGCCCGGTACACCTACCGCCTGCGCGTGTCGTCGACCGCCGTGGAGGCGTTGCTCCGCGAGTGGGGTTGCTGCCGGTGGGTGTGGAACGAATGCGTCGCCCAGTCCAAGGCTGCGAGCAGGGCCCGTGAGAAGTGCGGCCCCGCCGGGCTGGACAAGCGGCTAACCGGCTGGCGTGCCGAGCACGCCTGACTTGGTGCTGGGGCTTCGGTCCCGCAGCAGCAGACCATCCGTGACTTCGCCGCGTCCCGTGCCAAGGCGCTGAAGGACATCAAGGACCGCCTCCCCCTGCGGCAGCGCGCGGGTATGCCGAGGTTCAAGAAGAAGTCCGAGGCCAGCTTGACGCTGAACTACAGCATGCGCGGCTTTCGGCTGAAGGACGGGCGCCTGCACCTGGCGGGCGGCATCGCCCTCACCGTCGTCTGGTCCCGCGACCTTCCTGCGGCCCCGTCGAGCGTCCGGATCTACCGCGACAGCCTCGGGCATTGGTATGCGTCCTTCGTGGTCGAGCCCCGGACGCAGCCCCTGCCGGAGACGGGCCGGGTGCTCGGTATCGACTGGGGTGTGAAGGAGACCGCGACCACCACCAGCGACGACCATGACCTCCCTCATCCGGAGCACGGCCGGAAGGCCGCCCAGTGCCTGGCCCGCTACCAACGGCAGATGGCCCGCCGCAGACCCCTGCGGGGGCAAGCCGCCTCCAAGGGCTACCGGGAAGCGCAGCGACAGGCCGCCAAGGTCCACAAGAAGGCCGCCCGGCAACGTCAGGACACCGCTCGAAAGTGGGCGAAGAAAGTCGTCCGGGACTTCGACCATGTCGCCGTCGAGGACTTCCGTCCGAAGTTCCTTGCCAGAACCACGATGGCCCGCAAGGCCGCCGACGCCGCGATCGGCGCGACGAAGACGGCCCTGATCGAGATGGGTCGCAAGCATGGGCGCACGGTGTACCTGGTGCACCCCGCGCATACCACCATGGACTGCGCGCACTGTGGAGCGAGAGCCAAGCACGCACTGCCGCTGTCGGAACGCACCTACACCTGCACCGCGTGCGGAGCCGTCTCCCCGAGAGACAAGAACTCCGCCCGCGTGATGCTCGTCCGGGCAGGTCTGAACCCGGCTGGCGCTGATCGCAGAAGACCTCTCGTCCCGCCGGGGCAAGAGGCAGCGTGAGCCAAAAATCCCCGCACATCCCAGGAAGGGAGGGCAATCCCTCCCTTCGGAGAGGGGAGCAGTCAAAGAAGGTCCTCCGCGGTCACTGGATCGGGGCTCTCGGCCTGCCCGGCAGTGGCGCCCGGCGGGCCGCCGTGCGTCCAGGGCGTTTCCTCGGGGTCCGGCAGCTTCGGGCCGCCGCGCTGATCGTGCTCGAACAGCGTCCAGGAGATCCGGTCACCCTGCTCGGGCACCGAACCCGGGGCCGGTTCCTTGCTCCTGCCCATCCGGTCGGTGATGCGCAGCACCAGCGGCGGCGGGCCGCCGTCCTCGGGTTCCGCGGCGAATCCCACGAACTCGGCGGTCTGCGGCCTGCCTTCGAGCGAGCGGTACACCTTGGTGCGCTCGCCGAGATGCGGGCGCTCGTCCGTGCGGACCGTGATCAGTGGACGCGGGGACGGGCGCTTCGACTCGCTGTACGCCATCACCACCTCCGTCACCTCGCCGACGAACGCCTCACCGGCCAGCCGCCGCCCGGCCAGCACCAGGGGATCGTCCAAGGCCTCCTGCGCATCCAGCTGGGCCTGCGCCGTCTCCCGCGAGGCCAGCTTCTGCGCCGCCGTCACCGCGTCGTCCCGGCGCGGCTGCGGCGGCTCACCGGAACGCACCCGGTCCCGGTGCCCGGTGAACGACCAGCGGTCCCTGGTCCAGCGGTCCTCGGCCCTGGCCCCCTCGGGCAGCTCCCTCAGCAGATCGAGCCCCCGCCACACCGCATCCCACGTCGGCCGCATCACCCCGGCCAGCAGCGCCCGGATCTCCCGCTCGGCGGCGGTCAGTTCGCCGAGCCGGGCATCGGCGGCGAGACCGTCCTCGGCCGCCGCGAGCGAGGTGCGCGCCCGGTCGTACTTCTCGATGGCGGGCGCCAGCAGCCGGTTGTCGAACGCCGGGTCCGTGGCCGGGCCGGCCGGCGGGCACAGCAGCTGGCCTTCGCCGTCCCGGTCCCGTTCCGCACAAAGTGCCGCCCGCGCCCCGGACTCGCCCGCCGGGGCGTCGATCCAGGCCAGCAGCGCGCCCAGATGCTGGTCCTCCAGGCTGCTCTGCCCGGTCGCCCAGTGCCGGTTCAGCAGATCCGTCGTGGCGAGCAGCAGGGAGGAGCCCGGCACCCTGGCCCGCTCCCCGTAATGCGTCAGCCAGCGGCCCAGCAGCGGGACGCGGGCGGGCGCGGGGTAAGGGGCCTCGGGGTCGTCCTCCGCGGTGCGCCGGAACCGCATCGAGCGGCCGAGCAGCCGTACGAAGTCGATGCCCGTCCGGCTCGGCACGATCAACTGCGGTGCGTCCGCGCACAGCTCGACCTCGACCTTGACCTTCTTCCCGGTCTCCGGATCCGTCTCGCTCCGCTCGGCGGGCTCGACGACGTCCTCGTACGTCTCGATGTGCGGCAGCACCGCCTCGGCCAGCTCGGCGAGGAACGCGAACCGCAGATCCCGGTCGCGCGGCTGTGCGACCGTCAGCAGCCGGGGCGCCTCCCGGTCGGTCCCGACGAGCGCGCCCAGTGGGGCGCCGGCCTCACCGGAGGTGGTCAGTGGCACCAGGACGAGCGGCCGGTCGGTGAGATGGCGGTGCAGGACCGTCGTCATCGGCTGTGCCCGGCCGCTCTCCACGGCCTCCAGCCGGGCCAGGGTGCTGATCAGCGACATGCCGGACCGCCCTCCAGGGCCTCGGCGCGCAGCGCCGCCGCCCGCCGCAGGGCCGCGACCGTCGGATCGGCCGGGTCGCCCTCCTTGCCCGCGGCGGCGGCCAGCACCGCACCCACCGTGGTCAGCCCGCCGAGCTCGCCCCGCACACTCCGCCCCAGGGTCTCCACCGCACCGGCCGCGCGGGACTTCGCCCGGCAGTGGAAGGCCAGCTCACAGGCGGACAGACACTCCGGGGCGTACGCCGCGCCGACCGATTCGACCGCCGCGTCCAGCTGCTGCCGGGGGCACTCCGGGTCGAAGGTGGCGCCCTCGGGCAGGGTCGCCGCGATGTCCTCGATCCGGGTCAGCCTGGTCAGCTGGCGCCGGGTGACCGCACGCTGCTTGCGTACGTCGACGACCGAGGCGGTGGGCAGATTGGAGAAGTCCTTCGGGCAGACCAGCAGGACCCGGTGGCCGACCTCGGCGCCCTCGGTCAGCTCCGCGATCCGCTCCAGGGCCAGTACGTAGACGGCGGACTGCCGGGCCGCCGCACCGACCTTCGCGGCATCGGCAGAACCGTCGATCATGGGGAAGGACTTGATCTCGATGACCGTCCAGGTGCCGTCGGGATGCACCGCCACCGCGTCCGGCTCCAGGTAGGCCGGGGAGCCGGCCACCTCCAGGGCCAGCATCGGGTGGTCCAGCAGCGCCCAGCCGCCCGACTCGGTCGCCTCCCGCAGTGCCAGGGCCGTACGCGCCGCGCGGCCCTCGGGACCGGCCGCGGTCAGATCGGGGACCAGCACCTCGCGCGGGGCCTCGCCGTCGCCGCCGAGACGCTCGTGCAGCAGCCGCATCAGCTCCGTACCGCCGTCGGCCTTGACCTTGGCCTCGAAGGCGTTGCCCCGGACGAGAGCGAACTGGGACTGGCCGAAGGGGGCCGGCGAACCGAGCGCGGCGGCCAGCGCGGCCTTGTCCACCCCCGCGCCGTCCAGCAGGGCGCGGCGCCGGCAGCCGGGGTTGGCGGCGAGGGCCGCCAGTGCGCGGGCGTCCAGCGGACGGGCCGCGACGGCCGGGCCCCGCAGCTCAGCGAGCCGCTGCCGGAGCGTCGTCCTGTGCTGGTCGAGCGCCTGTGGGGGCTGCGGTGTCGGCCCGGGACGCGCGGCCGTCCGAGGAGTCTGCGTCGGCCGATGCCGGGGCGTCGGTGGAATCTGCGGAGGTGGTCCGCTGGCCAGGGATTCGCTCACCCGCCGAAGTGTTGCATCCGGCACTGACAACCGGGGACTTCGTGGTCGGGACGAGCCTCGGGAAGCGGGCTTCGAGCCGGTCCCTGATCCGGTCCGCGAGACGCATCACCGGTCCGGCCAGCAGGGCTCCGACGCCCATCACGGCGGCGCCCGCGACCGCGTCGAGGAAGTAGTGGTTGGCCGTGCCCATCACCACGAACGTGGTGACCAGGGGGTACGCGATGCCCGCGGCCCGTACGAGCGGGTGGCGGCCGTGGCGCCACAGCAGGATTCCGCACCAGAGCGCCCAGCCGACGTGCAGGCTCGGCATCGCCGCGTACTGGTTCGTCATCCCGCCCATGCCGCGCGGGGCGCTCGCCTCGTTCCCCCACCACCCGTACGAGCTGTACTGCGCCATCGTGTCGACGAAGCCGTGGCCGGCGTGCAGCAGCCGGGGCGGGCAGGTCGGCAGCAGGGTGAAGCCGATCAGGCCGAGCAGGGTGGAGGTCATCAGCCAGGTGCGGGCCCGGCGGTACAGGGCCGCGCGGCGGCGGAAGAGCCAGACCAGGACGGCCGGGGTGACCAGGTAGTGCAGGGACGCGTACGCGAAGTCGGCGGGTATGCCTATCGAGGAGTGCGCGGTGAGCAGCCGGTTGAGCGGGTGCTCGAAGTTGATGTGGAGCGCCTGCTCCAGGTGCAGGATGCGCAGACCGTGGTCGACGGCCGTGGACACGTCGCCGCGCGCCACCAGCCGGCCCGCCGAGTAGGCTGCGTACACCAGGGCCAGCAGCGGCAGCTCGGTCCACCAACGGGGCCGGGGGCGCGCCACGGGCGCGGTGCTGGCATGCTGCATCCGGAAGCTCTCCATCATGTGTTAATGCGACCGACGGCGGGCGTTCAACCGTACGGTGCGGGCCTGCCGCGATTCCCCCGGGGGTCCCCGTCGAAGTCCTCGTGCGTGTACGGACTTTTCCGCCGGATTTCTTCGCCGGATGTCTCCGCGCAGAGAGGGACGCCTGTTCGGCCCCGGGGGTTGCCTCCCGTACGCGTGCGCGATGATGGGAAAACCGGACGATCCGTTCTGTCCCGATCTCCGGCCTCAGATCTCAGTTTCAGGGAGAGCCGTCATGGCACCGCGTATCCTGCTCGCCCGGCACGGCCAGACGGAATGGTCCGTCAAGGGCAATCACACCGGCAGGACGGACATCCCGCTGCTCGACACCGGTCGTGCTGGCGCCAAGCTCCTCGGCGAGCGGCTGCACCGCGGGCCTTGGGCGGACCTGCCGGGCCTCGAAGTGCGCACCAGCCCACTGCTGCGGGCCAGGGAGACCTGTGAGATCGCGGGTTTCGCGGACCGGGCCGAGCCGTGGGACACGCTCATGGAGTGGGACTACGGGGCGTACGAGGGGATGACTCCGGCAGAGATCAAGGCGATCCGTCCCGACTGGTTCATCTGGCGCGACGGCGTGCCGGAGGGGGAGACCCTGGCCGAGCTGTCCGCCCGCGCCGACGCGATCGTGGACTGGGCCCGCTCGGCCGACCGCGACGTCCTGGTCTTCGCCCACGGGCACATCCTGCGGGCACTGGGGGCACGGTGGCTCGGCGAGGACGTGTCGTTCGCGGCGCGCATCCGGCTCGATCCGACATCGCTTTCGGTGCTGGGGTGGGCGTACGGGGCGCCCGCGCTGGAACGCTGGAACGACACCGGCCACCTGGACCGCTGACCCGGCGTCCGGGACGGCATCGGGCGCTCGCCGGACGACGCCACGCGCCCGCCGAAGCCCCTACGCGCCCGGCTCCGCGACCTCCGCGTACCGCTCCAGAAACCCCCGTACCTCCACCGCACCCCGCTGCGCTGCCAGCACCGCCCTCGCCTCCGCCAGCATCGCCCGGATACGGGACGACTGGACACGGTCCAGCAGGTCCAGCACCTGATGGCCCGCCGTCGCCGCCTCCGCGGCCCGGCCGGCCTGTGCGAGGTCCGTGGTCAGTTCGGCCCGGTACAGCGCCAGGTTCCGGGTGAAGTGCGGGTCCTGGAGCCGCGTCGCCCGCAGCGCGTGGCGGGCCGCCCGCGACCAGTCGCCCAGTGCCGACCAGCACTGGGCCTCCAGCATCTCCAGCTCCGCCTCCCGGAAGAAGGTCATCCACTCCGGATCGGCGTCGCCGGGCCCGCGCCCGAACGCGGTGTGCGCGCGGCCGATCGCCCGTTCGCAGCCCGTACGGTCCCCGAGCCCCGCCCGGCCCCCCGCCTCCCGCAGGGCGAGCAGGGCCAGCAGCCGCGGCGAGCCGAGCGGCTGTGCCGCCCGCTGCCCGGCCTCGGCCGCGCGTACGGACTCGCGGGGCCGTCCCGTGTCCCTGGCCAGGAACGACGTATTGCAGAACGCATGGGCCTCCAGCGCCGCGTCGCCCGCCACCCGCGCGGTGGCGAGCGCCTCCGCGTAGTGCGAGCGGGCGTCCTCGAACCGGCCCGAGTCATGGGCCAGCCAGCCCACCGAGATGGCGAGTTCGCCCGCTCCGGCATGCAGCCGGTCGGCGGTGGACCGCTTGGTGGCGGTCCCGGAGTCGAGCAGCGCGTACGCCGCCCGCAGCGGCCGGGACGCTCTGCGGTACAGGCCGTCGCCGCCGTGCCGGTCGTCGAGCAGCCGGATCTGCCGTACTGCCTTCTCGACGGCGCTCACCTCGGCCTCGCCCACGCGTCGCGGGTCGGGCAGGGGGGCGGCGGCGGACGGGCCGTCCAGGCCGAGGCCCAGGGTCGCGGCCGCCATCGCGGTGGTGCCGCTCGTCATGAATACGCGACGCAGCACGTCGCTCTCCTCATCGGTGTCGCTGTGGAGCGCAGGGGGCGGTGGGGTTTCGGCAGCGGCCCGCGCAGCCCGGCCGCGTACGGATTCGCGCGGCGAGAAGCCCAGGTCCGCCAGGGTCGTTCCGGGGAACATGTGCAGGAAGACCCGCTCGTACGCGTAGTTGGGGCAGCGGATCTCGCCGGACTCCACGCGTCCGATGTACCGGGCGTCGCACGCGACCTGCTCGCCGATCTCGCGGGCGGACCTGCGTACCGCGGCAGCGAACTCCCCGGCGGAGCGCGGGCCGCGCAGCCGCCGGAAGGCGAGGTTGGGAACTGCCCCTGTCGACACCATGGGCTAGGACCTCTCTTCTGCAGCCGGGGTTCCTGCTTCCGGTGTCCCGGCGGAGCAAGAAGGTACCGGCTGTGACGGGTCACACATTCAGCGTTTATGTGCAAAAGGGATATCTCGCCCACGATCCGCCATGAACTGCCACCCTTTGCGGCGGCGTGGCACCGTAGCCCTTGACGCCGTCGCCGCGTTGGTCCATGCGGAGACGGAATCCGGCTCCGCCCGGCGATGAGAGGAGAGGTCCCTTGTTGCATCTCGGCACGGAGACCGGCTCGCGGACGACCGCGACGACCCCGGCCGCAACGGGTGCCACGGCGCCCGCCGCCCGCACGGAGGATCACGGCGCCGAACCCTGCGACCTGGTGACGGTACCGGCCCGCCAGGGCCTGGAGGCCGTGGACATCCTGCGCCGCGGCGCCGACCTGGAGGCCGTCGGCCCGGTCCTGCACGACGGCGCCTGCGACACCCTCGGCTTCCTGGTGCCGCCGGGCACCGCCGAGGCGTGGGACGTACCGGGCAGCGCCTGTACGCAGACCGACGGCCGCGGGCTGCGCGTCCCCGCCGAGCCGCCCGTCACCGGCAGCGGCTGGCTGCTGCCGCCGGGGGAAGACGCCCCGGTCACGGACCCGGCCGCGCTCCGGGCCGCGCTCGACCAGGCGGCCCGGCTGATCGAGGCGGCCGACAGCTGCCGCTGACCACCGCCTCCTTGCCCGCGCGCCCATAATGGGCCGGTGGCCGGATCCCCCCGGCACGGCCGGTTCCGTACCGGCCCGGAACGATGAGCGGTGAGCAGGCGCGAGCAGCAGTGGCACGTCGAGGAACGCCGGGCAGCGGCGCGGGCGCCCGCAAGCGGTCCGACCGCAAGGCCGACGCCAGGTCCGAACGCGTGGGCGGGCGCAGGGCGGAACCCCTCGCCGAACCCGTGGACGGTGGTCTTGCCGAGCTGGTGCCCGACCGGGAGCGCCCGCACGCCTGGACGCTGACGCTCGACGGCGCCCCCCAGTCCCATGTGGACCTCGACGACCCCACGTATCTGTCCTTCGAGTACCAGCGCAGGATCGGCCACGTCGCCGACCTCGTCGCGCCCCCCGGTCAGCCCCTGCACGTCGTGCACCTGGGCGGTGGCGCCTTCACGCTCGCCCGCTACATCGCCGCGACCCGGCCCCGCTCCACCCAGCAGATCGTCGAGGTGGACGCCGCGCTCGTCCAACTGGTCCGCCGGGAGCTGCCGCTGGACCCGCAGGCCAGGATCCGGGTCCGGTCCACCGATGCCCGTGCCGGGCTCGGGAAGATCCAGGACGACTGGGCGGACCTCGTCATCGCGGACGTGTTCAGCGGGGCCCGCACACCCGCGCACCTCACCAGCACCGAGTTCCTCGCCGAGGTGCGCCGGGTCCTGAAGCCCGGCGGGAGCTACGTGGCCAACCTGGCGGACGGGCCGCCGCTGACCCATCTCCGCGGCCAGATCGCCACCGCGGCCACGGTCTTCCCCGAACTGGCGCTCGCCGCCGACCCGACTGTCTGGCGCGGCCGCCGCTTCGGCAACGCCGTGCTGCTCGCCTCGGACCTGCCGCTGAAGGTCGCGGAGCTGACCCGCCGGGTCGCGACCGATCCGCACCCCGGACGCGTCGAACACGGGCGGGGGCTCGCCGACTTCACCGGTGGCGCGGCGGCGGTGAGCGACGCGGACGCCAGACCGTCACCGGCCCCACCGCCGTCGGCGTTCGGTTGAGGGCCCGGCGGCCCCGCTAATCCGCCCGGTTCACCGCCGACAGCACGGCCTGGATCGACGCGGTGAGGACGGACGTGTCCTGGCCCGCCCCCCAGTGCCGCTCCCCGCCGGTGCCGACCCGGCACTGCGTGTACGCCATCGCCGGGCTGCCCCGCCCCGCCGACGTCGCGTGCTCGGTGAAGTCGAGGACGTCCACCTCGATGCCCGCCGCGGCCAGCGCATGAGTGAACGCCGACACCGGGCCGTTGCCGGTGCCCTCGTAGTCGCCCTCCCGGTCGCCCACCCGCAGCGTGCAGATGAACCGGTGCTCGCCGGCCGGGTTCCGGTCGGTGGACCAGGAGGTCAGGGCCACGTTCCCGTCCCGTCCGGGGGCCAGGTACGCCGCCTCGAAGAGCTCCCACAGATCCTTCGGCGTGGCCTCCAGACCGCTGTCGTCGGTCGCGGTCTGCACCGTGCGGGAGAAATCCGCGCGCAGCCCGGCCGGCAGGTCCACCCCGTAGTTGCTGCGCAGCAGATGGGCGATGCCGCCCTTCCCCGACTGGCTGTTGACCCGGATGACCGCCTCGTACGTACGCCCCACGTCCGCCGGGTCGATCGGCAGGTACGGCACCGACCACAGGTCCGAGCCGCTGCTCGCGTGATGGGCCAAGCCCTTGCTGATGGCGTCCTGGTGGGTGCCGGAGAACGCGGTGTGGACGAGATCGCCGCCGTAGGGGTGGCGGGGTGGTACCGGCAGCCGGTTGCAGTGCTCGACCGTGCGGCGGATCTCGTCGATGTCGGAGAAGTCGATCATCGGGTCGACGCCCTGGGCATGCAGGTTGAGGGCCAGATTGACCAGGTCGACATTGCCGGTGCGCTCCCCGTTGCCGAACAGGCAGCCCTCCACGCGCTGTGCGCCCGCCAGGACGGCCAGTTCGGCGCACGCGGTGCCGGTGCCGCGGTCGTTGTGCGGATGGACGGACAGGATCACGGCGTCGCGCCGTTCCAGGTGACGGTGCATGTACTCGATCTGGTCCGCGTACACATTCGGCGTGGCGATCTCCACCGTGGCGGGCAGGTTGTGGATGACCGGCCGGTCCGGGCAGGCGTCCCACAGCTCGGTGAGGCCGTTGCAGAGCTCCAGGACGAAGTCCGGCTCGGTGAGGACGAAGACCTCGGGGGAGAATTCGAACCGGATGTCCGCCGCGGGCCGCGCCCGCGCCAGGCGCTCCATCCGCGTCGCCGCCTCGCGCACCACGCCGTGCAACTCGGCACGGCTGCGGCCGAGCACGACATCGCGCCAGACCGGGGCGGTCGGGATGTACAGATGGACCACCGCGCGGTCCATTCCCTCGATGGATTCGAAGGTCCGCTCGATCAGATCGTGCTTGGCCGGGGTGAACACGACCACGGTGACGTCGTCCGGCACGGCGCCGCTCTCGGCCAGATGCCGGACGAAGTCGAAGTCCGTGCGGCTCGCGGACGGATAGCCGACCTCGATCTCCTTGTACCCCATGGCGACGAGCAGATCGAACATCCGGCGCTTGCGCGGGGTGTCCATGGGTTCGGCCAGTGCCTGATTGCCGTCTCGCAGGTCGACGGGTACCCAGAGCGGGGCCCTCTCGATACGGGCCTCGGGCCAGGTGCGCCCGGTCAGCGGGACCTCGACGCGGTCGAAGGCCGAACGGTAGCGGTGGGACGGCATGGAGCCGGCGCGCTGCGGGTTCCAGCGGGGCGCGTCGGCGGGCACGGGCCCGCGCGGGGTGCAGATGGTGGGAAAGCTGTGCATCGGTGACAGACGGTCGGACATGAAGGCGGTCTCTTCTCGCATCGCCGGATGCGACCGGCACAGCACGGCACCCCGCGGCGGGGTGCCGGTCGCTTCAGGCCCCGCCGCGGCAGCCGAGAAGAAGGAGACCGCTGTGCGTCATGCCCGGTAGAGTAGCCAGGAATCAAGTCCTCAGACAACCTGACAGGTGAAACCCGTGTCCTCGCTCGGTCCGCTCCGCCCCAGCCCCCTGGTCGAACAGGCCACGCACCATCTGCGCGAGCAGATCACGGAGGGGCACTGGCCGGTCGGCACGAAGATTCCCGGCGAGACCACCCTGGCCAAGACACTCGGAGTGGGCCGCTCCACCGTCCGTGAGGCGGTGCGCACCCTGGCCACGCTCGGCCTGCTCCAGTCCCGTCAGGGCGCGGGCGTCTTCGTCATCGCCGACCGCGTGACGGAGGACTGGCCGACGCGACTGCGCCAGGCCTCGGTCACCGACGTCTACGAGGTGCGCATGCTGATCGAGGTCCAGGCCGCCCGGCTGGCCGCGCGGCGCCGCACGGACGAGGACCTGGTCGCCCTCGACGCGGCACTCACCGCGCGGCGGGCGGCGGGCGCGGGAGGGGATGCCGAGTTCGTCGACGCGGACATCGCCCTGCACCGGGCCGTGGTGGTCGCTGCCCACAATCCCGTACTCACCGACCTCTTCGGCGAGTTCGCCCCCGCGCTGCGGCAAGGGCTCATCGATCTCGTCGAGCTGTTCGGCCTGCGCCGCGAGGATCCGCACCACGGCGATGCGAGCCATGACGCACTGGTGCGGGCCGTCGTGGCCGGTGACGCGGATTCGGCGGGCCGGGCCGCGCAGACCGAGCTGGAGGCCACGCTGGCCCGGCTGCGGGCGGCGTAGGGCCGACGGCTCCGACGCGTCGGGGAGGCGCGACCGGCCGCGGGGTGTAAACCGGCCCCGGGGGTCAATGGCGCCGTTGTTGACGCCGAGATCGCTCTCGGCCGTCCGGTGCGGGGCCGTGGTGCCGCGCCGGGTTTCTCCGGAAGGTCATGGGGGCGACCCGGCCACAGCGCCAGCCGGACGACGACGGCGCGGCAGGGCGGTCCGGCGTCGGCCTGCGCCCCGGCGAGATTGAAGATCAAATGAGAAAAATCAAGATTCATGGCTTGGCATCTTAAAAAACTCAAGGTACAAATGAATGACGAACGCGTCGCCGAGAGAAGGGGGCCAGTGTGGACTGGCAGGAACTGACGGACCTGACGCAGGGGCGGCCGTTCGTGGTCGAGCGTGTCCGCCTCACCGGGAGCGGTATCGCGGTCGAGGGGCAGTTCGAGCCGCCGCAGCTGGCTCAGCTCGGCGTCGACGACCAGGTGTTCGTTGCCGCGTTCGTACGGTCGCACGGTTCGATCAAGGAGATGGAGCGGATCTTCGGGGTGAGCTACCCGACGATCAAGTCCCGGCTGAAGCGGATCGGCGAGGCCCTCGATTTCGTCGACACCGACCCGGCGCCCACCAGCGCCGATGTCGTCGACCGCCTGCAGCGGGGGGAGATCAGCGCCCAGGAGGCGCTGGCCGAGCTGGAGAGGCCCCGATGATGCCGTTCCTGGTGACGGTGGGCTATCGCCGTCCCGACGGCCGCCGGTGGCGGCTGCACGTCCCCGTCCTGCCGGTACTGCTGGTGCTGTCGCCGCTGCTGCTGCTCGCCGTGACGGCCGGACTGGTCGCATGCCGCGCCACCCGGGTGAGCCCGGCGGGCGCGCTGCGCGTCACCGGGCAACTGCTGTGGGCACTGCCCGGCACCCGGTTCGAGATCGAGCAGGGCCGAACGGCCGTGCTGGTAAGCGTCAGATGAGTCAGAGGGGAAGAGCAACGATGAACGAGCAACGCCGCCAGATCCTGCAGATGCTGGCCGAGGGCAAAGTCACCGCGGACGAGGCCGAGCGGCTGATCGGCGCCCTCGAACGCCAACAGCCCGAGTCCCCGGCGGGAGCCGCGCCCCGCCCGAAACCCCGACCCAAGTACCTGCGCGTGGTGGTGAACTCGGAGGACGACCCCGGCGGCGACGGGCCGAGCCGGGTCAACATCCAGATCCCGCTCCAGCTGCTGCGCGCCGGGGTCCGGCTCGCGAGCCTTGTCCCTCCGCAGGCGCTCACCAAGGTCAACGCGGAGCTGAACAAGTCAGGGGTACCGATCGACCTCACCGAGCTCAAGCCGCAGCACCTCGAGGAGCTCATCGAGCAGCTCGACGACGTCATCGTCGACGTCGACGACCCCGACGGAAAGGTGCAGGTGTTCTGCGAGTGACACGTGCCACGGCGCCGGACGCCGGCCCGGTCTGCGGATCGGGCGCGGTCGGTCGGCGGCCGCGGGCGTTCAACCCGTCACGCGACGGAGTCGCATTTTCCGATCCGGCCACCGCGCCACTGAGTCCTGGGGTGAAGGGGTGCTCCGGGGCGCTGGCCCCGACGGCGTGGTGATCCAGCTCGTGGAGCGGGTGCCGCCCCGCGGCGCCTGACGGCCCTCGATCCCCGCGCGAACGCCGTTCGCCATGACGTCCGCGTCTGCCACTGAGCGCTCTCGTCTCCCGCGCGGCCTCAACTCACTCGCTCCGCCCAGTCACTTCAGCCTTCGAAGGAGAGAGTTCCATGGCTTCATCTGTCATGCCCACGTCTAGTCGGGGTGGCGGTCGCCCGTCGTCGGCCGCCGTCTGCGCCGTCGGTCTGCGCAAGTCGTACGGCGACAAGACCGTGCTCGACGGCATCGATCTGCACATCCCGGCCGGGTCCGTGTTCGCGCTGCTCGGGCCGAACGGCGCGGGCAAGACCACCGCCGTCAAGATCCTGTCCACCCTCATCACCGCCGACGGCGGTCAGGCCCAGGTCGCGGGCCACGATCTCGCCGCCGATCCGCAGGCCGTGCGTGCCGCGATCGGTGTCACCGGGCAGTTCTCCGCCGTCGACGGTCTGATCACCGGCGAGGAGAACATGCTCCTCATGGCGGACCTGCACCACCTCTCCCGCAGTGAGGGGCGGCGGGTCGCCGCTGAACTGCTGGAGCGGTTCGACCTCACCGAGGCCGCGAAGAAGCCCGCCTCCACCTACTCCGGCGGCATGAAACGCCGCCTCGACCTCGCCATGACCCTGGTCGGAGGCCCGCGGATCATCTTCCTCGACGAACCGACCACCGGCCTCGACCCACGCTCCCGCCACAACATGTGGCAGATCATCCGCGAACTCGTCTCCGACGGCGTCACCGTCTTCCTCACCACCCAGTACCTGGACGAGGCCGACGAACTCGCCGACCGCATCGCCGTGCTCAACAACGGCAAGATCGCCGCCGAGGGCACCGCCGACGAACTCAAACGGATCGTCCCCGGCGGGCACGTCCGGCTCCGCTTCACCGACCCGGCCGCCCACCGAAACGCCGCCTCCGCACTGCACGACACCACCCGGGACGACGAATCCCTCACCCTGCAGATCCCCAGCGACGGCAGCCAACGCGCACTGTTCTCCATCCTCGACCGGCTCGACACGGCCGGCATCGAAGCCGACGAGCTGACCGTCCACACCCCCGACCTCGACGACGTCTTCTTCGCCCTCACCGGCGGCGCCGGCATCCCCAACCAGCCCAAGGAGAACGTCCGATGAGCCCCCTCTCCCTCGCCGTCCGCGACTCGAACACGATGCTGCGCCGCAACCTCCTGCACGCATGGCGCTACCCGTCCGGAACCCTGAACCTGCTGCTCACGCCGATCGTGCTGCTGCTGCTTTTCGTCTACATCTTCGGCGACGTGATGAGCGCGGGCATCGGCGGCGGCGGTGCGGACCGCTCCGCGTACATCGCCTACATCGTCCCGGGCATCCTGCTGATGACCGTCGGCAGCACCGTGATCGGGGCCGCGGTGTACATCTCCATGGACATGACCGAGGGCCTCATCGCCCGCTTTCGTACGATGGCGGTCTACCGCGGCTCCGTGATCATCGGGCATGTCGTCGGCAGCGTGCTGCAGTCGGTCGCCAGCGTGGTCCTCGTCGGCGCCGTCGCCGTGGCCATCGGCTTCCGCTCCACCGATGCCACCGTCCTGGACTGGCTCGCGGCGTTCGGACTGCTCGTGCTCTTCGCCCTGGCGCTCACCTGGATCGCGGTCGGGATGGGCATGGCCAGCCCGAACCCCGAGGCAGCCAGTAACGCGGCCATGCCGCTGATCCTCCTGCCGCTCATCTCCAGCGCCTTCATCCCGGCCGACACGATGCCGGGCTGGTTCCAGCCGATCGCCGAGTACCAGCCCTTCACGCCCGCCATCGAGACCCTGCGCGGCCTGCTGCTCGGCACCGAGATCGGCAACAACGGATGGCTCGCGACCGTCTGGTGCGTCGGCCTGATCGCGCTCGGCTACCGCTGGTCGACGGCGCAGTTCAACCGCGACCCGGAATGAGTGCGCGGGCCGCCTCCCGCAGCCCGTCCCGCTCCGGGGCGGCGTACTCCGACCACCGCGTCGGTGTACGCCGCCCCGTCGGCGTCCTCGGCCTGCCGGGCCGGCCCGGCTCCGGGCCCGGTCGCCCCGGGCCCGGAACGCCGAGTGCGGCGTCGGGTTCGGAGAAAGAACGCGGATGCGCCCCCGACCACCCCCGCCGCGCGGTGCCCCGTTCACCTTCCGGCGGGCGGTCGGCTGTGAATCGGGGATGACGAGGTCCACTCCCGGTGGTGGCCGCAAACGCGGTGCGATGGCGGCTGTTCGGCGTCCCCAGGGTGGCGGCCCTTCTTCGAAAAGTCCTTGGCCTGTGTGTTTTCGGAATCACGCGGACCCGCGGCCGAAGTCGGCGCGTTATGGCAAGACTTGGGCGGGACACGGTCTCGTGACTTGCAGGACACACTCGGGCAACGGAAGCGCCTTCAACTCTTGACACCCACCCCCTCAAGGCAGGAACCTTCCGACATCGGCGCATGGGAGCGCTCCCACATCGTGCGGGGATTCCCGTCCGAACGGCACTGCCCGTGTCCTCCCCCTGAACCACCCGGCACCCGCGCTCACCGGTGCGTATGCCACGCAGTCAGAACGCCAGTCCCACCCTGGAACAAGGAGTAGTGGAATGCGCATCACCCGCACCGTCGCCGACCGGAGCCGCAGAGCCGCGGTTCTGGCCACCACGGGGCTGACAGCCTCGGCCCTGTTGCTGACCGGCTGCAGCAGCGACTCGGATTCATCGGGCAGCACGGGCCCCGATGCGAACGGGAAGGTCACGCTGACCGTCGCCGACTTCGGGCAGTTCGGCTACAAGGAAGCCGGTCTCTTCGCCAAGTACCACGAGCTGCACCCGAACATCACGGTCAAGGAAGACGTCACCTCCGACGAGAAGGTCTACTACCCCAAGCTGCTCCAGCAGTTGAACTCGGGCAGTGGTCTCGCCGACGTCCAGGGCATCGAGGTCGGCCGGATCAAGGAGATCGTCGACACCAAGGCGAACGCCTTCGCCGACCTCAGCAAGGTGATCAACGTCGACGACTGGGTCTCCTGGAAGGAGAAGCAGGCCACCACGCCCGACGGCGCGGTGATCGGCGCGGGCACCGACATCGGTCCGATGTCGCTCTGCTACAACACCGACCTCTTCAAGAAGGCCGGCCTGCCGACCGACCGCGAGGAGGTCGCCAAGAAGCTCTCCGGCGGCTGGGAGGACTACCTCAAGCTCGGTGAGGAGTACAAGAAGAAGGCCCCCGCGGGCACCTACTTCATGGACTCCGCGAGCGCCATGTTCAACGCCGTGGTGAGCTCGAACGCGAAGCAGTACTACGACGAGAGCGGCAAGCCGGTCTACAAGGACAGCCCCAGCGTCAAGCAGGGCTGGAACCTGGCCGCCGAGGCGGCGTCCAAGAAGCTGACGCAGGGCCTCGCCCAGTTCAACGACCCGTGGAAGGCCGCCCTGCGCAAGGGCACCGTCGCCACCGTGGCCTGCCCCGCGTGGATGGCCGGTCAGATCTCCGTCAACGCCGGTGACGCCAACAAGGGCAAGTGGAACATCACCACCGCGCCCGGTGCGACCGCCGCCAACTGGGGCGGTTCGTTCCTCGCCGTGCCCAAGTCCGGCAAGAACGTCGACGAGGCCACCAAGCTCGTCAAGTGGCTGACCGCCCCCGAGCAGCAGGCCGCCGTCTTCAAGGCGATCGGCAGTTTCCCGTCCAACAAGGGCGCGTACGACCTGCCCGACGTGAAGGACGCGAAGCTGGAGTACTTCAACGACGCGCCGATCGGACAGATCTACGCCGACGAGGCCAAGTCGATCCCCGAGACGGTGCTCGGCCCGAAGGACGGCGTCATCAAGGACACCATCTCCACCCAGATCAACAACATGGAGCAGCGCGGCACCAGCCCGGACGACGCGTGGAAGGCGGCGACCAGCGCGATCGACAAGGCGATCGGCTGACCGTCGCCGGTGCGGGCGGCCCCCAGGAGCCGCCCGCTCCGGCACGCGCGCCCCCGTCATCGGCCGCGCCCCCCGTCATCGGCCCAGCCCCCGGCCCACGCCCGCCCCTTACCCGGGCGACCCCGTTACTCAGGGAAGGACTCCCGCCCGTGGCCACCTCGACTCCCACCCGGGACTCATACGCACCGCCACCCTCCGGCGGCTCCCCGCACGCGTCGGTGCCGTCCCGCCGACGGGCCTGGCGGAGCCGGCTGTGGCGGTTCGACGACAAGGCGTCGCCGTACGCCTACATCGCTCCGTTCTTCCTCGTCTTCGGCGCCTTCGGGCTCTATCCGCTGCTCTACACCGGATGGATCGCCCTGCACCGGGTGGAGATGACCGGCCTCGACCGGATGGAGTGGGTCGGCTGGGACAACTTCGACAAGATCCTGCACGACGCGGAGTTCTGGACGGCGGTCGGCAACACCTTCCTGATCGGGGTCATGTCGACGGTCCCGCAACTGCTGGTCGCGCTCGGCCTGGCCCATCTGCTGAACTACCGGCTGCGTGCCAGCACCTTCTGGCGGACGGTCATCCTCACCCCGTACGCCACTTCCGTGGCCTCCGCGGCCCTCGTCTTCGCCCTGGTCTTCCGGGCCGACGGCGGACTGCTCAACTGGGCACTGCACTTCGTCGGCCTCGGCGACACCAACTGGGCCAACGGCCACTGGACCTCGAAGATCGCCATCTCCGTCATCGTGATCTGGCGCTGGACGGGCTACAACACCCTGATCTACCTGGCCGCCATGCAGGCCGTACCGAGCGATCTGTACGAGGCCGCGTCGCTGGACGGCGCGTCGCGCTGGCAGCAGTTCCGCAAGGTGACCATCCCCTCGCTGCGGCCCACGATCCTCTTCACGATCGTCATCTCGACCATCGGTTCCATGCAGCTGTTCGGTGAGCCCCTGCTCCTGGAGGGCGGCACGCTCGGAGCCACCGGAGGCAACGAGAATCAGTACGAGACGCTCAGCGTCTACCTCTACAACTACGGCTGGAACCTCGGGCACCTCGGCCCGGCCGCCGCAGTGGCCTGGGCGATGCTCGCCCTCCTGCTGATCATCGCCGCGGTCAACTGGCTCATCGGCCGCTTCGTACGCACATCCGCGGTCTGACCGGGAGCGATTTCCATGACCATGACCAGCCCCACCACAGCCCCGGAACTCGGCATCCCGCAGTCGGTCCAACGGGCGACGCGGCGCCCCACCCGCTTCAGGCCGGGCGCGGGCAAACAGTTGCAGGGCGGCCCGTTCGCCTACATCGCCCTGGCCGTCGTCGGCATCGGCTCGCTCCTTCCGCTCTACTGGACCCTGGTGGCCGCGTCCCACACGCAGGACGAAGTGCTCGCCACCACACCGCCGTTCCTGCCCGGCGGGCGGCTGCTGCGCAACCTCGACGCCGCCTGGAACCAGGCACACCTCGGCAAGGCGATCGTCAACAGCGTCATCGTCTCCAGCTGCATCACGGCGGCGACGCTCTTCTTCTGCACGCTGGCCGGCTACGCCTTCGCCAAGATGCGCTTCAAGGGCCGCGGTGCGCTGATGACCGGGGTCATCGCCACGCTCACGATCCCGCCGCAGCTCAGCGTCGTCCCGCTGTTCATGATGATGTCCGACAT
The DNA here is from genome assembly GCF_043083485.1 of Streptomyces sp. NPDC014727. Lineage (NCBI taxonomy): Bacteria > Bacillati > Actinomycetota > Actinomycetes > Kitasatosporales > Streptomycetaceae > Streptomyces > Streptomyces sp. NPDC014727. The sequence goes on from NZ_JBIBYR010000005.1 coordinate 21,217, forward strand.
CGGCTGGGGCGGAAAGCTGGAGTCGGTGATCTTCCCGACCCTGGTCAGCGCGTTCGGCGTGTTCTTCATGCGGCAGTACCTGAGCGAGGCGCTGCCCTACGAACTCATCGAGGCCGCCAAGATCGACGGCGCCAACAACTTCCGCATCGTGCGCAGCGTGGTCCTCCCGGTGGCCCGCCCCGCGATGATGGTGCTGGGGATGCTCACCTTCGTACAGGCCTGGAACGACTTCTTCTGGCCCTACCTCGCCCTCAACCAGCAGAACCCCACGCTCCAGGTGGCCCTCGGTCAGCTGAGCGCCTCCTACACCCCCGACCAGAGCATCGTGATGGCCGGTGCGCTGATCAGCACCCTGCCGCTGCTCGTGGTCTTCCTGATCTTCGGCAAGCAGATCGTCGGAGGGATCATGTCCGGCGCCGTCAAGGGCTGACCGGGCGTCATCCGCCCCACCCCGGACGCTCCGTACGGCCTGTCTTCCGACCGCGGGCCGTACGGCCCGGAGCTCCACCCCCTCACCTGCCCCTGTCCGTCCACTCCTGGGAGCGCTCCCGCATGACTGCTGTACGACCCGACATCGCCCCGAAGCAGGCACCCGAGGCAGCGGACTTCCCGACCGGTTTCGTCTGGGGAGCGGCCACCGCCGCCTACCAGGTCGAGGGCGCCGCGGCCGAGGGCGGCCGCACCCCCTCCATCTGGGACACCTTCAGCCGCACTCCGGGCAAGGTCCGCAACGGTGACACCGGAGACATCGCCGCCGACCACTACCACCGTTACCGCGACGACGTGGCGCTGATGAAGCAGGTCGGCCTGAAGGCCTATCGCTTCTCCGTCTCCTGGTCCCGGGTGCAGCCCACGGGCCGCGGCCCCGCCGTCGAACGCGGACTGGACTTCTACCGCAGGCTCGTCGACGAGCTCCTGGAAGCGGGCATCGCGCCCGTCGCCACCCTCTACCACTGGGACCTGCCCCAGGAGCTGGAGGACGCCGGCGGCTGGCCCCAGCGGGTGACCGCCGAGCGCTTCGCCGACTACGCCGCCATCATGGCCGACGCCCTCGGCGACCGCGTCACGACCTGGACCACCTTCAACGAGCCGTGGTGTTCGGCCTTCCTCGGTTACGGCTCCGGCGTGCACGCACCCGGCCGCACCGAGCCGGCCGCCGCCCTGCGCGCGGCCCACCATCTCAACCTCGCCCATGGCCGGGCGATCGAGGTTCTGCGCGACCGACTCCCCGCTGACGCGCAGACCTCGGTCACCCTCAACCTCCACCAGGTCCGCCCGCTGACCGGCAGCGAGGCCGACATGGACGCGGCCCGCCGGATCGACGCGGTGGGCAACCGGGTCTTCACCGGCCCGATGCTGCGCGGCGCGTACCCCGAGGACCTGATCGCCGACACCTCGCACCTGGTGGACTGGTCGACGCTGGTCCGGGACGGCGACCTGGCCGCCATCTCCCGGCCGATCGACGTCCTCGGCGTCAACTACTACACGCCGACGCTGGTCTCCACGCCCGCCGACGGCTGCGGCGACTCGCGCGACGACGGCCACGGCAACAGCGACCACTCGCCGTGGCCCGGCTCCGAGCACGTCGCCTTCCACCTCTCCGAGGGCAAGAAGCGCACCGCGATGAACTGGGCGATCGACCCCGACGGGCTGTACGACCTGCTCGTCGACGTCTCCCGCGAAAACCCCGGCCTGCCGCTGATGGTCACCGAGAACGGCGCGGCCTTCGACGACTACGTCTCGCCCGAGGGCCGGGTGGAGGACCCCGAGCGGATCGACTACCTGCGCGGCCATCTCGACGCCGTACGACGGGCCGTGGCCGACGGGGCGGACGTCCGCGGCTACTTCCTGTGGTCCCTGATGGACAACTTCGAGTGGGCGTACGGGTACTCCAAGCGCTTCGGCGCCGTCTATGTCGACTACGCCACGCAGCGCCGCATCCCCAAGGCGAGTGCCCACTGGTACGCCGACGTCATCCGCCGCCACGCACTGCCCCCCGTCACCCACCTCGGCTGAGCCGACCGGCACACGCCCCCTCCCGAGACCCGGCCGTCCGTGCCGGGTCTCCGTCGTTTCCCGCCGGCTTTGGCGGTCGCGGACCCCGATATGCCGTCCCCGTAGAATGGGAGCGCTCCCATATTCGATGCTGCGGAAAGGCCGCCGGGCCCGGACGAGTGTCAAGGGAGCCGACACCAGGACTTGGTTCGGATATCCGACTGTGAGAAATTGACCGCGAACGGGAGGCAGCCATGGCGGCAGCGCGAGTACGGAGCGGCGGGCGGCCCACGCTCGAAGAGGTCGCGGCACGGGCGGGGGTGGGGCGGGGGACGGCCTCACGGGTCATCAACGGCTCCCCGCGGGTCAGCGCGCACACCCGCGAGGCGGTGGAGGCGGCCGTCGCCGAGCTGGGCTACGTGCCCAATCGCGCGGCCCGCGCGCTCGCGGGAAACCGTACCGACGCCATCGCCCTCGTCGTGCCCGAGCCGGAGACCCGCTTCTTCGCCGAGCCGTACTTCTCCGACATCGTCCGCGGTGTCGGTGCGGCGCTCGCCGACACCGACATGCAGTTGCTGCTCACCCTCGTCGGCAACGACCGCGAGCGCCGACGGCTGGCCCAGTACCTGACCGCGCACCGCGTCGACGGTGTGCTGCTGGTCTCCGTCCACGCCGACGACCCGCTGCCGGACCTGCTGGAACAGCTCGGCATGCCGGCCGTGATGAGCGGCCGCAGGTCCGCCTCCGAATCGCTCGCCTCGGTCGACTCCGACAACTTCGAGGGTGCCCGCGCCGCCGTCGACCACCTGATCGCCCGGGGCCGCCGCTCCATCGCCACGATCACCGGGCGTCTCGACGTCTACGGTGCCCGGCGCCGGCTCGACGGCTACCGCAAGGCGGTCTCCGAGGCCGGTCTCCCCGACGAGCAGTTGATCGCCCGCGCCGACTTCAGCGAGGAGAGCGGTGCTCGGGCCATGCGCGAGCTGCTCGCCCGCCGCCCCGACGTCGACGCGGTCTTCGCCGCCTCCGACGTCATGGCCGCGGGAGCTCGCCAGGTGCTCCGCGAGGCCGGCCGGCGCATCCCGGACGATGTGGCCCTCATCGGCTTCGACGACTCGGCCGTGGCCCGTCACATGGACCCGGCGCTCACCAGCGTGCGCCAGCCGATCGAGGAGATGGGCCGCACGATGGCCCGTGTACTGCTCCAGGAGATCGCCGGCGAGAACCAGGAGCGTCCGCAGATCGTGCTCCCCACGGAACTGATCGTCCGCGACTCCTCGTGACTGCCGTCACACGGCTGCCCGGTGAGGGGGGCTCAGACATGGGAAGGGCCCCGGTCATCGACCGGGGCCCTTCCCATCAGGGTGAGTAACGGGACTCGAACCCGCGACATCCTGGACCACAACCAGGTGCTCTACCATCTGAGCTATACCCACCATGCCCGGTCTTTTCTGACCGGCCGAGAAAAAGTGTACAGGGTCCGAGAGGGTGCTCGCGCCCCCATTGTTCAGCCGCCGGTCCCAGCCCCCGAAAGGCCTATGACCAGCGGCTTCACAAGGACCTACGGCGTGGGCGGCGCGACGTGCGCCGCGATCGCCTTGGCGCGCTCCGAGTCCGGACCGGGCTGCGGTACGAAGATCGCCTCGCGGTAGTAGCGCAGCTCCGTGATGGAGTCACGGATGTCCGCGAGCGCCCGGTGGTTGCCGTTCTTCTCCGGACTGTTGAAGTACGCCCTCGGGTACCAGCGGCGCGCCAGCTCCTTGACCGAGGACACATCGACGATCCGGTAGTGGAGGTAGCCCTCCAGGGCCGCCATGTCCCGCGCCAGGAAACCTCGGTCGGTGGAGACCGAGTTTCCGCAGAGCGGGGCCCTGCCGGGCTCCTTCACGTGCTCGCGGACATAGGCCAGCACCTGGGCCTCGGCGTCGGCCAGGGTGGTGCCCCGGGCCAGCTCGTCGAGGAGGCCCGAGGCGGTGTGCATCTGGCGCACCACCTCGGGCATCGTCTCCAGGGCCGTGTCCGGCGGGCGGATCACGATGTCCACCCCTTCGCCGAGCACGTTCAGCTCCGAGTCGGTGACCAGTGCGGCCACCTCGATGAGTGCGTCTTCCGTCAACGAGAGCCCGGTCATCTCGCAGTCGATCCACACCATGCGGTCGTTCATGGCCCCACCCTACGGGGCACTCCGCTGACCCGGCAGGGTCGGGCGTCCGGCGGAGTACGCGTCGGGTCCCGGTTTGCCGTGCTCCGGCTGCCCCGTCCCGACCGCCGCCGACGTCACGACATGCGGCCCCGGAGGGGCGGCCGCGGCCGTGGCACGACGGCCCGCCGAGGAGCCCTGGGCGGGCACGACCGGCTCGATCGTCGCGGTGACCGGCTCCGCGCCGCCGCCCTGTGGACGACGGGCCCGGTAGGCGGCCCGGTACGCGGCGGGGGAAGAGCCCAGCTGGCGCCGGAAGTGCCCGCGCAGCGCGACCGGCGAGCGGAAGCCGCAGCGGCCCGCGACCTCGTCGACCGAGTACTCGGACGTCTCCAGCAGGCGCTGTGCCTGCAGCACCCGCTGGGTGATCAGCCACTGGAGCGGTGCGCTGCCGGTGAGCGAGCGGAACCTGCGGTCGAAGGTCCGCCTGCTCATGTAGGCGCGCGCGGCCAGCGTCTCCACGTCGAACTGCTCGTGGAGATGCTCCAGCGCCCAGGCCACGACCTCGGCGAGCGGGTCGGAGCCGATCTCCTCAGGTAAAGACCTGTCGAGGTAGCGCTCCTGCCCGCCACTGCGCCGCGGCGGCACGACCAGCCGACGGGCCAGTGCCCCGGCGGCCTCCGTGCCGTGGTCCGTGCGGACTATGTGCAGGCAGAGATCGATCCCGGCCGCCGTCCCGGCGGAGGTGAGCACGTCGCCGTCGTCGACGAAGAGCTCGCGCGGGTCGACGTGCACCGACGGATAGCGCTTGGCCAGCGTCGGCGCGTACATCCAGTGCGTGGTCGCCGGGCGGCCGTCCAGCAGGCCGGCGGCGGCGAGCACGAACGCCCCGGTGCACAGCCCGACGATGCGGGCCCCCTCTTCATGCGCGCGGCGCAGCGCGTCCAGCGCCTCCGCGGGCGGCGGCGAGGTGATCGAACGCCAGGCGGGCACCACGACGGTGCCGGCCCTGCTGATCGCCTCCAGCCCGTAGGGCGCGGTGAGTTCGAGTCCCCCGGTGGTCCGCAGCGGCCCCTCTTCCCCGCCGCAGACGAGGAGTCGGTAGCGCGGAACTCCCGCGTCCTGTCGGTCGATTCCGAACACGGAGAGCGGGATCGAGCTCTCGAAGATGGGGCCGCCGCTGAACAGCAGCACGGCGACGACTTCCCGTCGTCGTCGTCCACTGAGCTTCCGTACAGCCTCCGTTGCGGCGGCGGAGTCCTGGCTCATGACGCTAAGCCCCCCTCGGTGTTCGCGTCTTTCTGGTCCTTACGGGCCTGTCGCTCCTGCACTTTTCCCCTCGGTCCTGCACGAGTCCCCAGTCTTCGATACCCAAGATCGAATCTACTGCGTCCCGTGGTGCCGGCGTGACAAGTTCACCAACCGGCGTTATGTCGACAAGGCAACTTGGCGGGAAGCATTCGATCACGAAGGGTTTCACTCGGCGGCCGTGCAGGGAAGTGCGCCTCGCCTTGATGGCCCAACCCCGTCGGGTAGAAGCGTACCGCGCGGTCTCTTCCTGCCTGGTGGCAAGGGGGTTGATCGGCCAATTCGGCAAGGATGCGACAGGGGTATGAAGTTGGCTGAAAATAGATGGTTGTGCGTACGTGATTCAGTCAGTCGACCGGCGCACAACCGTGATGAGTGGTTGCTTCTTTGCGCCCCTCGGCAGGTGGGCGGCCGATCGCGGGGAGTGGCGCGGCGGCCTCGCCGGGCAGCTGAATCCTGCCCGACGGACCGACATGCGCCCCCGGTCGGGCGGCGGGCTCCGGGCGGGGCGGGCGGGCCGGGGTGACGCCGGGGTGACTGCCGGGGTCGGATCGCGGGGCCGACGGTCGAGGGTGGAGCGGTGATCCAATCCGGGTGCGCGGCGGCTGCGCGGTGCGGCGGAGGGAGTGACGGACGGGGGCCCGCCGGTCACCCGGCGGAGCCGTCCGGGCCCGGCGTCGTCGATGTACCGCGCAACCGGCATTGCCATACGGGTCCGCCTCGGGCATGCTCCGTGAAACGTCGCGCGCGCTTTGCGCGGGTCTGGGCAGTGGAGGAGTGGCGCCGTACCCTTGGGGGTAAGGGGTTGGGAAGATGATTCCCGGACACCGCAACACCGCCCGCTGACGCACCTTCCCCAAGTCGCTCTCCTCACGAGGACTCTCTTCGCCGAGACACCGATGGCCGGTCACGAAATCCCCGAACCCGCCGACCGCAAGCAGGTAGCCGACCCCATGTCGGACCCGCAGGCGGTCGAAGAGACACGTCATTCCTGCGATCCAGCCTTCCGGCATGGGGTCGTGGTCGGCTTCGACGGCTCGACCTCCAGTGAGCGCGCCCTCGCCTACGCCATCGGCATGGCCCGAAGATCAGGTTCCGGCTTGATCATCGTCCATGTCGCCAATCGGCTGCCGACCACGGTCTGGGCAGGCTGCGAGCCGCCCGTCTTCGTCGACGTGCCCGATCACCGCACCGAGGTGCTCGGCCTGGAGCTCGCCTGTGCGGACTACCTCTCCGAGGTTCCCTGGGTGCTCGTCGAGCGCGGCGGGGACATCTGTCACGAGTTGGAGGAAGTCGGCCGGGAGTACTCGGCGGACGCCATCGTCGTCGGCTCCACGCACGGCATCGCCGGCCGCATCTTCGGCTCGGTGGCGGGGCGGCTCGCGCGTCGCGCGCAGCGGCCGGTCGTCGTCATTCCCTGACTGTTCCGCGTCCCGGCGGTCCCTGTCGCCACCCCTGTCACCGGGGTGGCTTTCTTCGCCGACGTGGCGTCAACTCGCCTGTGGAAACCGGCAATCCATTGCCGCGCACAGGTGGATTGTGCGCTTGTGAAGGGTACATAAGCCTCATTGGGAAGCAGGATCACCGCAGGTGAAGGGAGCCCGCCGTGGACAATGACGTCTCTGCGGGAAGCACAAGCACCGCTGCCCTCGGCCATCTCGCCCTGGGGCTCACCCTGTTGGGGTTCGGTATCGGTCACACCGGGGCCGTGGACGGCGTGACGGCGGCCGACGCCGTCTCGCTCGCGCTCTACGTCGGCGGTATCGCCCTGTTCGTCGCCGGACTCCTCGAGTTCCGCGCGGGCAGCGGCTTCACCGGCACGGCCTTCGCCGGACTCGGCGCCTTCTGGTTCGCCTGGGGCACCGGCGCGGGCGTCCATGTCTCCAGCCACGCGGCAGGGCTGTTCCTGCTGCTCTGGGCCCTGTTCGCACTCAGCCTGACCCTCGGGGCGGCCGGCGGCGGTCTGCTCGGCCAGGGGATGTACGCACTGCTCTTCCTGGCCCTCCTGCTCCTGGGCGTGGGGCGGCTCGCGGGCAGCGGGAGCCTGGCCGAGGCGGGCGGCTGGTTCGCCGCGGTGTCCGGCCTCGCCGCCTGGTACCGGGCTACGGCGGCCCTGGCCCACTGGCCCACGGCACTGCCGGGGCGCGCTGCCGGCCGGGGGGTGACGGCCACCGGCTGAGGCGGCGGCCGGGCCGGTGCGCAAGGGGTTCTTGTCCGGACCGGGCCGGACCGGCACGCGGGTCCGGCGCCGGGGCACGCGAGCCCGGCGGGACCGGGACGAGAGGCCTCTGGGGCAGGCAGCGGCCCGCACGGGAGCGGTCCCGCACCCACGACGGCGGTGGGTGCGGGGCCGCTCTGCCGGGTACGGCCCGTGCGGGCCGCTACTCGACGGTGACGGACTTCGCCAGGTTGCGCGGCTTGTCGATGTCACGGCCCATGGCCAGCGCCGTGTGGTACGCGAAGAGCTGGAGCGGGATGCCCATCAGGATCGGGTCCAGCTCGTTCTCGTTCTTCGGCACGACGATGGTGTGGTCGGCCTTCTCCTGGACCTGGTGGGCGACGGCGAGGATGCGGCCGCTGCGGGCCTTGATCTCCTCCATCGCGGCGCGGTTCTTCTCCAGCAGATCGTCGTCGGGCACGATCGCGACCGTCGGCATCGCGGGCTCGATCAGCGCCAGCGGCCCGTGCTTCAGTTCGGAGGCGGGGTACGCCTCCGCGTGGATGTACGAGACCTCCTTGAGCTTCAGCGAGGCCTCACGGGCGACGGGGTAGCCGCGTACCCGGCCGATGAACATCATCGACTTGGCGTCCGCGTACTGGGCCGCCATCTCCTTGATCTCGTCCTCGTTCGCCAGGATCTCGCTGATCTGGGCGGGCAGCCTGCGCAGTCCGTCGATGATCCGCTTGCCGTCGGCGACCGACAGATCGCGGATCCGGCCCAGGTGCAGGGCGAGCAGCGCGAACGCGACGACCGTGTTCGTGAAGCACTTGGTGGAGACGACACAGACCTCGGGGCCGGCGTGGACGTACGTACCGCCGTCGGCCTCCCGGGCGATCGCCGAACCCACCACGTTGACGACACCGAGCACCCGGGCGCCCTTGCGCTTGAGCTCCTGGACGGCGGCCAGCACGTCGTACGTCTCACCGGACTGGGAGACCGCGACATACAGCGTGTCCGGGTCGACGACCGGGTTGCGGTAGCGGAACTCCGAGGCGGGCTCGGCGTCCGCGGGGATACGGGCCAGCTCCTCGATCAGCTGCGCGCCGATCTGGCCCGCGTGGTACGAGGTGCCGCAGCCCAGGATCTTGATCCGGCGGACCCCGCGCGCCTCCCGGGCGTCCAGGTTGAGCCCGCCCAGGTGCACGGTGGCGAAACGGTCGTCGATCCGGCCGCGAAGCACCCGGTCGACGGCGTCGGCCTGCTCGGAGATCTCCTTGTGCATGTACGTGTCGTGGCCGCCCATGTCGTACGACTCGGCCTCCCACTCCACGGTGGTCGGCGTGGCCGTCGTGGACGAACCCTCCGTCGTGTACGTACGGAAGTCGTCGGCCTTGAGGGTGGCCATCTCGCCGTCGTCGAGGGTGACGACCTGACGGGTGTGGGCGACCAGCGCGGCGACGTCGGAGGCGACGAACATCTCCTTCTCGCCGATGCCGAGGACGACCGGGGAGCCGTTGCGGGCGACCACGATGCGGTCGTTGAAGTCGGCGTGCATGACGGCGATGCCGTACGTGCCCTCGACCGAGCGCAGCGCCTCGCGGACCTTCTCCTCCAGGGTGTCCGCCTGGGCACGGGCGATCATGTGGACCAGCACCTCGGTGTCGGTCTCGGAGAGGAAGACGACTCCGTCGGCGACGAGCTTCGCACGCAGCTCGTCGGCGTTGTCGATGATGCCGTTGTGGACGACGGCGACCCTGTTGTCGGCGTCCAGGTGCGGGTGCGCGTTCTCGTCGCTCGGAGCGCCGTGAGTGGCCCAGCGGGTGTGGGCGATACCGGTGGTGCCGGTGAAACGCTTGGGGACGCGGGCCTCCAGCTCGCGGACCCGGCCCTTCGCCTTGACCATCTTCAGGGCGGCGGGCTTCCCGGCCGACGCCTTGCCGGTGATGACGATGCCCGCGGAGTCGTAACCCCGGTACTCCAGCCGCTGCAGCCCTTCCAGCAGCAGCGGGGCCACATCACGCTTCCCGATATACCCGACGATTCCGCACATAGAGTCTCTGCCCCTCCATCGACGTACCTGTGGTGCTCGTTGCTCAGCCGTAGACGATGCGGCGCAGCTGGCGGAGCGAGAGCTCCGGCGGCGCGACCGCCCGGTGCGGCAGCTCGGCCGCGATCTGCTCGAAGATCTCCGCGTTCACCAGGCCGCCGGACTGCAGTTCGCGGTGGCGGCGGCGGACGAAGTCATCGGTCGTCTCGTCGAAGTACGCCAGCACGTCGAGGACCACCCGGGCGGCCTCGCCGCGCTGGAGCGCGGTGCTGCGCACCAGGTGATCGATGAGGTCGTCATGCGACGAGCGGCGTTCGAGCACTCGTCGATATTGCGGTGGGCGGAGCACTTACGCAACAATTCTGCCCGATATCGGGCAGAGCTGGGTGTGATTGCGCTCTCGGGCGGGCTCGGAGGTGATCGATGAGTGCCTCAGGACGCCTCCGATTCACAGACGCTTCAGGACAGCCTGCTTGGCGGAGGTGAACTCGTCGTCGGTGAGGATCCCGGCCTGACGCAGCTCACCGAGCTCCCGCAGCCGGCGCAGCAGCGCATCGTGGTCGTCCGCGGGCGGTGCGGGGGCCGGCGTCGCCGGTCCGGCCGGAGCAGGGGCCGGGATCTCTGCGCGCCGTGCGGCTCCGGCCTCCTTCGTCGCCGCGCCCGGCAGCCGGACCAGTACCGCCGCCGCGACCAGTGCCGCGGTGTACTCCTTCTTGGACAGTCCCCACAGATCCAGCGAGTAAGGGTCGAACTCGGCCGCCGGGGCCGGAGCCGTGGCCGCACCCCGCACGAAGCGCAGATGCCCGTTCTCCAGGCCGATGGCGGGCATCCAGTGCACCCCGGTCACCTCCGACACCGGGAAGGCGACCGGGCCGGCCGAGCTCTTGACCTCCTTGGCCTTCCAGTTCCAGGTGAGGCGGACGGTCTCCCCGTCGAACGAGGCCGTGCCGTCCCCACCGCCCCCGGCCACCGGCACCGAGGGGCCCGGCAGCAGGAAGCCGTCCACCGGCCCGGTGGGCACCTGCTCGATCAGCAGGGCGCTGCGCACCTCCCCGACGAAGTACTCCGCTACTCCACCGCGGTCCTTCTCCACGGCCAGCTGGTACGGATCCGAGGCGTCCTTGAGCCTGCCCTCCGCGGCGCGCAGGACCGGGCACGCGCCGTCGCGCAGCCGCAGTCGCAGCCGGCCGCCCTTGCGGCCGGGTTCGAAGGAGATGCCCGCCAGGGCCCGGAGCGGGACGACTTGTTCGCCCAGCTCCTGCCGGAGGGGATGGATGCCCTTGCCTCCGCCCGGCACGATCCGCACCGTCTCGCCGTCGAACGTCCATGTCCCGTCGCGCTGGATTATTTCCGCCATGAGCCGGATTCTCTCAGCCGCAGAACGGGGAAGTGGTCTACACCTTGACCATCCGTGGGGCAGGCGATACGCATGGTGATGGTTCGGTCAGGAGATCCACAGGTGTGCACCCGTCGAAAGGGACCCGGCTTGTGAGGCTGCACAGGACACAGCGCATCGCTCTTCCCCGTCTTCTCGGCTCGCTGCTGCTCGTCACGGCGGCCGGCATCTCCAGTGTCGGCGCGGCGCCGCAAGGGCACGCGGCGAGCGGCGGGCCGACCACGGCCGCCACGCCCCGTCCGCTCGGGCAGATAGTGCCCGCCCCCGCCGAGGCGAAGCCCGGCGGCACGCCGTACACCATCACCGCGGACACCAGGATCCGCGTCGAGGGCGACTCCCGCGAGGCCCGGAAGATCGGTGACTACCTGGCGGGCGTGCTCCGCCCGTCCACCGGGTACGCCCTGCCGGTCACCGGCCGGGGCGGCGACGGTATCCGGCTCCGCCTCGACCCCCATGACAAAGGGACGGGTGCCGAGGGCTACACGCTGAAGTCGAACCGCGGCTCGGTCACCATCACCGCGCGCGGCCCGGCAGGGCTCTTCCACGGCGTCCAGACGCTGCGCCAGCTGCTCCCGGCCGACGTGGAGAAGGACAGCCGCCAGAAGGGCCCGTGGAAGGTCGCGGGCGGCACGGTCAAGGACGCGCCCCGATACGCGTACCGGAGCGCGATGCTGGACGTCTCGCGCCACTTCTTCTCCGTCGCCGAGGTCAAGCGCTACATCGATCAGCTTGCCCTGTACAAGATGAACAAGCTCCATCTGCACCTCTCCGACGACCAGGGCTGGCGCATCGCCATCGACTCCTGGCCGCGGCTCGCCACGTACGGAGGGCAGACCGAGGTCGGCGGGGGAGTCGGCGGCTACTACACGAAGAGCGACTACAAGGAGATCGTCCGGTACGCGTCCTCCCGCTATCTGGAGGTCGTGCCGGAGATCGACCTGCCCGGCCACACCAACGCGGCGCTCGCCTCGTACGCGGAGCTGAACTGCGACGGTGTCGCGCCGCCGCTCTACACCGGCACCAGCGTCGGTTTCAGCTCGCTCTGCGTCCCGAAGGCGGTCACGTACGACTTCGTGGACGACGTGGTCCGTGAGCTGGCCGCGCTCACCCCGGGGAAGTACCTCCACATCGGCGGCGACGAGGCGCACTCCACCAGCCACGCGGACTACGTGGCCTTCATGGACAAGGCGCAGACCATCGTCGGCACGTACGGCAAGACCGTGATCGGCTGGCACCAGCTGACCGGGGGCACGCCGGTCAAGGGCGCGGTCGCCCAGTACTGGGGCTACGACCAGACAGGCGCGGCCGAGCGCAAGCAGGTGGCGGACGCCGCCGTGAACGGCACGAAGCTGGTGCTGTCCCCGGCGGACCGGAGCTACCTCGACATGAAGTACGACAAGGACACCAAGCTGGGACTGGCCTGGGCCGGTTATGTCTCCACCCAGCGCTCCTACGACTGGAACCCGGCGACGTACCTGGACGGGGCCCCGGAGGGCTCCGTCCTCGGCGTCGAGGCGCCGCTCTGGTCGGAGACTTTGACCAACAGCGACGAGATCGAGCAGATGGCGTTCCCGCGCTTGCCCGGGGTGGCGGAGCTGGGGTGGTCGCCCGCCGCCACGCACGACTGGGAGACGTACAAGGTGCGGTTGGGCGCGCAGGGGCCGAGGTTCTCGGCGCTCGGCATCAACTACTACCGGGCTCCGCAGGTCCCCTGGGCCGCGGAGTGAGGTGACCGGGGTCGTGCGGCGACCGTCGGGTGACGCGTCGCCGGACGGCCCCGGTCTCACGGCCTCACGGCCTCGCGATCGGGTTCCGCAACGTGCCGACCAGCTGCAGTGCCCCCGACGGATCGGCCAGATCGACCATCTGCCGGTTGTTCCGCACCTGCAGCCGGTTCAGGCAGGACAGCGCGAACTCCTGTGTGAACATGTCGTACTGCTTGAACTTCTCGGCGAGACGCGGCACCGACTCCTGGTACCCGCTGACGCATTCCGCGACCGTCCGCCAGAACGTCTCCTCGTCGAGGACGCCCTCGCTCGCCAGCCCCGCGCCCAGGAAGCGCAGGAAGCAGTCGAAGACATCGGTGAGGACCGAGAGCAGCTTCATGTCCTCGGGTACCTCGGCCCGGATCCGCTCGACCCGTGGCGGCAGCACCGCGTCCGGGTCCATGACGGCGATCTCCTCGGCGATGTCCTTGAAGACCGTGCGCCGTACGACCCCGTCCTCGACGACCAGGATGACGTTCTCACCGTGCGGCATGAACACCAGGTCGTACGCGTAGAAGCTGTGCAGCACCGGCACCAGGTAGGCGTCCAGGTAGCGGCGCAGCCACACCGCGGGCGCCAGTCCGGACTCGGCGATCAGCGCGCCGGCGACGGAGTGGCCCTCGTGGTCGGTGTGGAGCAGCGAGGCCATGGTCGCGACCCGTTCGCCGGGGGCCAGGCCCGGAACGGGGCTCTCCCGCCACAGCGCGGCGAGCATCTTCAGATACGGGGAGCCCTTGGTGGTGGCCGCCTCGTACGTCCGGTGGTGGTAGCCGACGGCCGCCCGCTCCCGGATGATCGAGAAGCGGGCCTCGCGCAGCAGTTCGTCGCGCTCGATCAGCTCGGCCAGCCAGTCGTTGATCGCGGGGGTGGCCTCCATGTACGCGGCGGAGAGCCCGCGCATGAACCCCATGTTGAGGACGGACAGCGCCGTCTTCACGTAATGCCGCTTTGGCGCACTGGTGTTGAAGAAGGTACGGATGGACTGCTGGGCGAGATAGGTGTCCTCGCCCTCGCCCAGGCAGACCAGATGCCGCTGCGCGAGCTCCCCGGCGAAGGTGACGGCCAGCTTGTTCCACCACTGCCAGGGGTGGACGGGGATCAGCAGGTGGTCGTCGAGGTCGAGCCCGAGGCCGGACATCGTGGCGGCGAACCGGGCCAGGGTCTCCTCGCCCAGCTCGCCCGCGATCAGCGTTCCGTAGTCGAGCCCGGCGCCCGCGGTGAAGGTGGCGCGGTCGCGGCGGGCGGCGAGCCAGACCAGACGGACGCCGGACGCGGCCTCGGGGGCGTACGCCCGGTACTCGTCCACACCGAAGCCGAGCCGCCCGTTGTTGGCGACGAAGCAGGGGTGGCCCTCGGTCATGCCGGTCTCGATCGCCTGGAACCCGGCCCGCACCAGTTCGGCGGAGGTGACGGGAGGCTTGGTCAGCTTGTACGCGGTACCGGCCAGGGTGGCGGAGATCTCCTCCAGATAGACCGGCAGGATCTCCGCCGAGAGACCGAGTGCGCAGCGCAGCTCCACGAAGAACTCACCAGCATCCAGCGGGAGTTCGGAGCCGTGCCGGTGACGCGACAGGGAGTCCGGCTCGACCTGCCAGTGGTCGAGGGCGAAGAGCCGCGCGGTGAAGCGGTACTCGGTCGCCGCGTCGTCGCTGCGCACCGCGTAGCGGTCGCCGCCGAGCGGGGCGGGGGTCAGCAGCCGCTCGTGGCTGAACTCGGCGAGGGCCTTGCGGATCAGCAGCCGGTTGGCGGTGGCCCAGTGCTCCGGGGTGAGGTGGGCGACGCTGTCGATGGAGGCGGACATCAGGCCGGGCCTCCGGTCGCTGCGGCGAACTGTTCCCGTGTGCAGGCGCTGAGCAGGGCGTTCTTCTCCGGCTTGGCTATGTCACCCAGCACCTCGAAGCCCACCGCCTTGTTGAGCGCGTGCACCGCGCTGTTGCGCACATCGGGTTCGACGACCACCCGGCGTACGGACGGGTCGGCGAACAGCGTCCGCATCACGGCTGTGATCACACCCAGCGTGAAGCCGTGCAGCGGGGTGTCGGCCGGGGCGACCAGGAAGTGCATCCCGATGTCACCGGGCTCGGCCTCGTACAGCCCTTTGAGTTCGACCTCGGCGGGGTCGTACCGCTCCATCAGGAAGGCCGGCTCCCCGTCGTGCAGTCCGATGAAGGCGTCGTGGTGCGGGTGGGCGGCGATCGCCATGTACTCCCGCTCGACATCCTGGAGCTCCGCGTCGCCCATCAGCCAGAAGGCGGCCTTGGGGTGGGTGACCCAGCCGTGCACCAGCTCGGCGTCGGCGAGGGGGTCGAGGGCGCGGACAAAGAAGGTGCCGAGGGCGGTGTGCCCGGCGTCGGCACGGTTCTGCGGGCTCATACGGCGAACTCCTGGAAGGCGATGGACTTCTCGACGGGGTAGTACTCACGGCCGAGCAGCTCGCCGATGATGTACGCGTTGCGGTAGGCGCCCATGCCCAGGTCGGGTGAGGTGATCGAGTGGGTGTGCGTGCCCGCGTTCTGCAGGAAGACGCCGTGGCCGGTGGTGTCGACGGAGTAGTTGCGGGCCACGTCGAAGCGGCCCCGTCCGTCCCGGCGCAACCGGTCGTCGATGCCCTTGAGGAACGCGGGTGGGCGGTAGCGGTAGCCTGTGGCGAGGATCAGGCCCTCGGTGGTGAGGGTGTAGTCCTTGCCCTGCTCCTCCTGGTGCAGGCCCAGCGTGTACGTACCGCTGCTCTCGTCATGACTCACGGTGTTCAACGAGGAGTTGGTCAGCAGTCGGGTCGGCACCGGGCCGGGCAGGTTCTTCTGGTAGAGCAGGTCGAAGATCGCGTCGATCAGCTCGCCGTCGATGCCCTTGAAGAGGCTCTTCTGTCCGGACTCCAGCCGGTAGCGGGTCTCCTCGGGCAGGGCGTGGAAGTAGTCGACGTACTCTGGGGAGGTCATCTCCAGCGTCAGCTTGGTGTACTCCAGCGGGAAGAACCGGGGCGAGCGCGTCACCCAGTTCAGCCGGTAGCCGTGCACATCGATCTCGGAGAGCAGGTCGTAGTAGATCTCGGCCGCGCTCTGCCCGCTGCCGACGAGCGTGATGGACCTCTTCGCCTGAAGAGCCGCTTTCCCTTCCAGATAACGGGAGTTGTGCAGGTGGTCGCCCCCCAGTCCCTGGCAGGCGTCCGGGATGTACGGGGAAGTGCCGGTGCCCAGCACGAGCCGCGGGGCGCGGAAGACGTCGCCGGTGGCGGTGCGGACGGTGTAGAGCGTGCTGTCGTCGTCGTAGGTGACCGACTCGACGGTCTCCTCGAAGCGGACGCTGCTCAGTTTGGCGGCGGCCCAGCGGCAGTAGTCGTTGTACTCGGTCCGCAGCGGGTAGAAGTTCTCCCGGATGTAGAAGGAGTACAGCCGCCCGCGCTCCTTCAGGTAGTTCAGGAAGGAGTACGGCGACGTCGGGTCGGCCATCGTGACCAGGTCCGACATGAACGGCGTCTGGAGATGGGCGCCTTCGAGGAACATCCCGGAGTGCCATGCGAAGTCCGGCTTGGACTCCAGGAACACTCCGTTCAGTTCGTCGATCGGCTCGGTCAGACAGGCGAGCCCCAGATTGAACGGGCCGAGCCCGATCCCGATGAAGTCGTGGGGGCCGCGGGAATCACGGGGTTCAGGAAGCGCGGTCAAGGGAGTCTCCCAGGTACTGCTCGGCGTGGCCGGAGATCAGGTCGAGTACCGCGGCGATGTCCAGCGCGGTCGTTTCGGGGTTGAGCAGGGTGAACTTCAGGTACTGGCGGCCACCGACCTTCGTGCCGGCGACGACGGCCTCGCCGGAGGCGAAGAGCGCCTTGCGGGCGTGGAGATTGGCCCGGTCGATCTCGGTGGGCGCGGTGACGCCGGACGGGATGTAGCGGAACACCAGGGTGGAAAGCCGCGGCTCCACGACGACGTCGAAGCGCGGATCGGCGGCCAGCAGCCGCCAGCCCTCGGCGGCCAGGTCGCAGACCTCGTCGAAGAGCCGACCGACACCGTCGGCGCCCATCACGCGCAGCGTCATCCACAGTTTCAGCGCGTCGAATCTGCGGGTGGTCTGCAGCGACTTGTCCACCTGGTTGGGGATGCGTTCGGCGGCCATCCGCTGCGGGTTGAGGTACTCGGCGTGGTACGTGGCATGGCGCAGCGAGGCCCGGTCGCGGACCAGCACGGCGGACGAACTCACCGGCTGGAAGAAGGATTTGTGGTAGTCCACGGTGACGGAGTCGGCGTGCTCGATGCCGTCGAGGAGGTGTCGGCGCGTGGGCGAGGCGAGCAGCCCGCAGCCGTACGCGGCGTCGATGTGCAGCCAGGTGGAGAACTGCCGGCAGAGCGCGGCGATCTCGGGCAGCGGATCGATGGATCCGAAGTCGGTGGTGCCCGCGGTGGCGACGACCGCCATCGGCACGGCACCTTCGGCGACGCACTGTTCCAGGGCGCGGGCCAGCGCCACGGCCTGCATGCGCTTGTTCTGGTCGACGGGGACGGGGACGACCGAGTCCGGTCCGAGACCGAGGAGTTTCGCCGACTTCTGGACGCTGAAGTGGCTGCATTCCGAGGTGAAAACGCGCAGCCGGGTGAAGTGGTGGGGCGGCGTCTTGGCCTCCTCGCGGGCGAGCAGCAGGGCCTGCAGATTGGACTGCGTGCCGCCGCTGGTGAAGATGCCGTCGGCGGCCGGACCGAGCCCGATCCGCCCCGCGGTCCAGCCGATCAGACGGCGCTCGATCAGGGTGCCTCCGACGCTCTGGTCCCAGGTGTCCAGCGAGGAGTTGACGGCCGAGAGCACGGCCTCGCCGAGTACGGCGGGAATGACCACCGGGCAGTTGAGGTGACCCAGATAGCGGGGGTGATGGAAGTAGACGGCGTCTCGGAGGTAGACGCGGTCGAGCTCGTCGAGGGCGGCGGACGCATCGCCCAGTGGCCGGTCCAGATCGATCGCGTCAACGACGGGAGTGAGCTCGTCGACGGAGATACCGGTGAACGGCCGGTCCGTGGCGGCGAGTTTGGCTGCGACCCGTTCGACTCCTGCGGTCACGGAGCGCCGGTAGTGCTCCGCGGTCGTGTCGTTGAGCAGGTGCGAACGCATGAAGGGGTCCTCCCGGGTGCGGGGAAACTTCATCGGCCCTCAGGGCAGAAGGAGGGGCGAGGGCTCGATGTTGAAGTAAGGTTAGCCTAACCTAACTTCGCATCTTTGTTTCTCGCCCCCGCGGGACGCAGAGGTTGTCTGATTTCGCGTACGGGCGGCCGCTTCCGGTCGGCGGGCCGTGCGCGGCTCGCGGTCCGCGCGGCTCTGCTTCTGGGTGCGCGGCGGCCTGAGCGCCGGGGGCGCGCGACGGTCCGCGCGGCCGTGGCGGCGGCCTACTCGTCCGCGGCCGTCGCCGTCTCGCGCAGCTGCTCCTCGCTCATCCCACGCCGCCAGTACCCGACGAACGTCACGCGCCTGCGGTCGAACCGGCGTTCCTGCACGAGATGGCGGCGCAGTGCCCGTACTTGTGACGACTCACCCGCGATCCAGACGTACGGCGTCCCCTCGGGCAGCTCGGCCGCGCGGACGGCCTCCAGGGCGGAGGGTGCGCCCTCGTCCCGGACGAGCCAGCTGATCCGGGCCTTGGCCGCGGTGGTGAGGGCCTGGCGGTCCTCGGTGTGCTGGACCTCCAGCCAGACCCGGGCCCTCATTCCGGCAGGCAGCCACTCCAGGGCGGCGGACGCGGCGGGCAGTGCGGTCTCGTCTGCCCAGATCAGCACCCAGTCGGTGTCCTGCGGTGGGCGGAAGCGGACGGCGGTGTTGTCCTCGACGGCCGGGCCCAGCGCCTTGAGCGGAGCGCCGGGGGAAGCGGTGGTGGCCCAACGGCATGCGGGGCCGCCGTCCCCGTGCAGCGCGAAGTCGATGTCGATCTCGGTCGCCCCGTCGGGCGTCTGGCGCTGGGCGCGCACGGTGTACGAGCGAATGACGGCCCGTACGTTCTCCGGAAGGGCGCGCCAGGCGGCGAACCAATTGCCGTCGTGATCGACCGGAACGATTGGTTCCGCCTGGCCGGGGTGCGGCAGGAACAGCGACAGGCTCTGGTCGCGGCCCCCGGCGGCGAAGCCGTCCAGTCCCGGGCCGCCGAAGGTGACCCGGAGCATGGAGGGTCCGAGCCGCCGGGTCCGCAGGACGGTCAGGTCGAAGAACCGGAAGGGGCTGATGGGGGGTGCGACGGACGTCGTCATGCGGGGTCCTCCCAGGAACAGGAAGCGAAGCCGGGAATCGGCCGCCGGTGTGTTCGAAGGAAGGTTAGCCTAACCTCATTGAGTATTCGAGGGTTCCCCAGGGTCGCTCACCAGACCAGGACCCCGCCGCCCACCGCTCGGGCCCGCAGGGCGGCGGCGGTGATGTTGGAGAGCCGGGCCACCACGTAGTCCTCCCGGTAGGCGCTGTGCGAGGCCAGCACCGCCGTGTGCCGGTGGAGCAGCTTGCACTCGGCGAGGAAGGCTTCGATGTCCGCGGGCTCCACATGCAGATCGCCCGTGGCCAGCTCCAGGAAGAACCGGGCGCCGAGCGCCCGCGCCGCCTCGGAACCCCACAGCTTGGTACGGCAGTTCTCGAAACCGGCCATGTCGCTGCCGTCCTCCGGGTCGTCGAGAAGATGGCACTCCCCCTGCTCGTCAAGGACGAAGGTGTGCACCAGAAGCGTCATGCCCCGAACTCCCCCCGGCAGCCGTCGAGCCCTTCGACGGTGACGTCGACGTCCCGGTGCTCCTCCCAGCGGTCCCGGTCCAGCCGCAGCCGCTGCAGAGTGACGGGCGCACCCCGTACCGCGGCGACCTCCAGTCCGTCCGGCAGATATCCGAGTCGCCGCGAAACGCCCAGCGAGCGCGGGTTGTCGGTCATGGCGGCCGAGACGGCGGTCCGGGCGCCGAGTCCGGCGAAGGCCAGATGCAGGGCGGCGGCCCGCATCTCGGTGCCGATGCCCCGGCCCTGATGAGCGCGACCCAGCCACGATCCGGTGCTCACCTCACCAGTCACGGCGAAGTCCTTCGCCATCACGTCCTGCCGCCCGACCACCTTCCCCTCGTACAGCACGGCGAGGCTCAACGCCCAGTTCCGCACGGACCAGTCGGCGACGGTGGCCAGCACGTGCTGGAACACGACCTTCCCGCGCTCGGCCGGCGGCGCGTCGGTCCAGGGAACGGTGAACGGCATATCCGCCGGCGGGTGCACCCCTGCGACGGCGACCGACGCGAGGTCGTCCAGCAACTCAAGGTCCGGAAGGCGCAGTTCCAGACGCGGCGTGCGGATACGGAGACCGTACAGGGGCCAGTGTTGCGGCTTCATGTACGGACTCTGCCGTTCGGGTCGCGCCCTGTCGAACGAATTGCGCCCCCCGCCGCGATGGTCGGGCCGAACCGGCCCGGTAGGGTAGGAACCTTCGGTCGGCGCAAGCCCCGGAGCCCCGAAGGCGAACGCCCATGACACAGCCCGCCCCGCACCCCGCCCGACTTCGCCTCGATGCCGCGCTGGGCGGCCTGAGCGCCACCTTCCGAGGGATGACCGCTCGCCCCGACGAGCACAACTGCGAGTGCCACTGGGGCAGCGCACAGGAGCTTGCCCAGCTCAAGGTGGCGGACAAGGAACTGGACCCCGACCTCCTGCAACGCAC
Organism: Streptomyces sp. NPDC014727; assembly: GCF_043083485.1. Lineage (NCBI taxonomy): Bacteria > Bacillati > Actinomycetota > Actinomycetes > Kitasatosporales > Streptomycetaceae > Streptomyces > Streptomyces sp. NPDC014727. The sequence continues at coordinate 41,681 of NZ_JBIBYR010000005.1, forward strand.
CTGGCGGGCTCCCGACTGGAGCGACCACCCCTCCGTGCTGCGCCGCATCCTGCCCCAGTTCGCCCGGACCCTCGTCGGCGGCCGCATCGAGCCGTTCTTCGGTATGGACGACGGCGGCCGGTCGTTCGCTCGCGGCCACTGGCAGCAGTGGCCCGACGAGCAGGCCGCAGCGGTGTGGGAATTCCTCCAGGCCTGGTGGTCCCACACGCTCACCGATCCGGCCCCCGCCGTCCCCGCCCACGAACTCCTCGCACTGAACGTCGAGGCGTCCGGCACGCTCGGCCCGTGGCTCGCCCACTGGGAGTCGCTGACCGGCGCCCCGGCCGACCAGCACCTCGCCGAAGCCGCCGCCCACTGGGAGCGAGACCTACTCGGCGACGAACTTCCTTGGGGTGTATGGGAGAACGAGGGCGAGAAGTGCGCTGAGCTGACGGCTTGGCTGGTCGGCCACGCCCAGGCTCGGCTCGCCGCCCATGGCGCATCCGACGAACTGCTCCACCGGATACGACTGCTCGGCCTCACCGGTCCCCGCCGCTGGGAGGACCCGCACTGGCCCGGGTATCGCTACTGAGGCGCTGTACTCAACGGCCGGTTTCCGTTGTGCCCGCCGTGAGCCGGCTCGTGAAGCCCGCGCGGCACAACCGCTCGTACGCCGCCGTGACCTCGTTGGGGACCGGATCGGCGATCATGAAGCCTTGGGCGGGGTAGACCATGAGACGTTGCAGCGCGCCGACGAGCATGTCGATCACCAGGCGGTCGTCCTGGATGGAGGCCACGTACTCCTCGAACGTCATCGGGCTCGACGCGCTCACGAACTCGACGCCCGGCCACAGCTTGCGCGCCGTGGCGTGGGCGCGGCGTTCCTCGTACGGCTTGCTGATCAGCAGTACGGACGAGACGTCGGCGCCCGACTCTTCGAGCAGAGCCCGCGAGAAGCGGATGTTCTCTCCCGTGTTGCGGGCGCGCGGTTCCACGAGCACGGCACTGTCCGGAACACCGAGCTCAAGCACCCGCTCCCGGTAGTGGACGGCTTCACCACGGGGCATGCGCTCACGTGTGGTGCGGCTGGTCGCGCCGGTGAAGACGATGAGCGGCATCATGCCGCGCCGGTAGAGATCCGCCGCCGTGTCGGCCACGCCGAGGTCGTGACTTCCCAGTCCGACCGCCACCGAGCAGGGGCGCGGATCATGGTGCATCAGGTGGTGGCTCCAGAGGAGCCGGGCATCGGCCCACGCCTGTGCCGAGATCACGACACTTCGCCTCTGTCCTGTGCCGAGTCCGGAACCTTGAAGTCGTAAGCCCATCTGAAGCGGGAGGCGGCGTGCACGCCTATGGCGAATTCGACCACTGTGCCATCCGAGGTGAAGGAGGTTCGGTGAAGTTCGACGACCGGCTCGCCGCTGGGCAGGAGGAGAAGCTTCATCTCCTCGGATGTGGGGATGCGGGCGAACAACTCTTCCCTCATGTGGTCGATCTCGTAACCCGCGTCGTACAGCACTCGAAAGCCGCCACCTCGACCGGCGGGGCCCGGGGTCGGGTCGATGATGAGAGTGCCCTCCACGTGCTCGGGCCGGTAGTAACTCGTCAAGGTATGGGTGGGGTGCCCGTCCTCCTTCACGAGCCGGGCTCGGGCGTAGACCTCGGCATCAGCCGACAGGCCAAGGGCGGCGGCAACGGAGGGTGGGGCCTGAACGCGGTCGACTGACTGTGTCTGATCGCCTCGGCGGTATGCGCGTCCCGAGGCGACGCGGTCGGCGATGAATGCCACCTCATCGCTGTCGCGCCATTTGGCCTTGTCGTACCGCTCGATGCCGAGCCTTTTGAGGGGAACCAGTGGCCGCACAATCGTGCCGTGCCCGCGTGACGAGGTGACGAGACCTTCAGACTCCAGTGCCTTGTACGCCGCGTGCACTGTGGACTTGGAGCCCTCGCCTGCCGCGACGAGGTCCCTGATGTGCGGCAATTGCTGCCCTGGTGCGTAGTCGCCGTTCCTGATCTTGTCGGCCAGTTTCTCCGCAAGCTCTCGCCACTTGGGCGCCATGCGTCGCTCCTCTCCTCAGGAAGCAGTGAAGCACAGTCCCGAGACTGTTGACAGTCCCGAGACTGTTGACAGTCCTGGGACTGCCGGACATTCTTGTTGTTAAGTAGTCGTAGTCCTAGGACTGAATAAAGGCGGGGCTGAGATATGGCTGGCAGCAGCAAGGCACGGCGAAACCTGTCCCGGCTGACGGGCGAACTCGCTACGGACGGTGTCCTTATCGTCCCGAAGGCCGACCCCGGTGCGGACGGCGCGGATCTCGTGCCCGGTGCCGCGCTTCGATGGCCGCCGTGTGAGTGCGGGCACTCGTTGTGCCCCGACTACGTGGCTCCGGAGAACGAGGCATGAGGCTCCGCCCGGTTCAGGAAGAGCTCCGCATCGGCATGGTCGTCTTCGACCGGTCCCACGACATGGTGGGTGTGGTGGATGGACTCGTCGGCCCAGTTGTCAGGTTGTCGCGGGCCTGAAGAGGTGAGCCGCAGATCGGACGGAGACGGCATGCCGACGGGGCGGGCCCGGAACCCGGACCCGCCCCGTACACTGCCCGTACGTCAGGCCGGCAGTCCCAGCTCCCGGGCGATCAGCATCCGCTGCACCTCGCTCGTGCCCTCGCCGATCTCCAGGATCTTGGAGTCGCGCCACATCCTGGCCACCGGGTACTCGTTCATGAAGCCGTAGCCGCCGTGGATCTGGGTCGCCTCGCGGGCGTTGTCCACCGCGACCGTCGACGAGTACAGCTTCGCGATGGCCGCCTCCTTCTTGAACGGTTCGCCCGCCACCAGGCGCGAGGCCGCGTCACGCCAGCCGACCCGGGCCATGTGCGCCCGCGTCTCCATGTCCGCGATCTTGAACTGGATGGCCTGGTTGGCGCCGATCGGCCTTCCGAAGGCGTGGCGCTCCTTGGCGTACTTCACCGACTCGTCCACACACCCCTGTGCCAGGCCCGTGGACAGCGCGGCGATGGCGATCCGGCCCTCGTCCAGGATGCGCAGGAACTGGGCGTAGCCGCGCCCCTCCTGCCCCAGCAGGTTCCCCAGGGGCACGCGGACGTCGGAGAAGGACAGCTCGCGGGTGTCCGAGGCGTTCCAGCCGACCTTGGAGTACGGGGCGGCGACCGTGAAGCCGGGGGTGCCGGACGGCACGATGATGCAGGAGATCAGCGGGGCGCCGTTCTCCTTGCGGCCGGTCACCGCCGTGACCGTGACGAGTTCCGTGATGTCCGTGCCGGAGTTGGTGATGAAGCACTTGGAGCCGTTGATCACCCACTCGCCCGTCGCCTCGTCGCGCACCGCCGTCGTGCGGGTGCCGCCCGCGTCGGAACCGGCGTCCGGCTCGGTCAGGCCGAACGCGCCCAGAGCCTCGCCCGAGCAGAGTTTCGGCAGCCACTGCCGCTTCTGCTCCTCCGTGCCGTAGTGGTACACGGGCATCGCCCCGAGCGAGACCCCGGCCTCCAGCGTGATCGCCACGGACGAGTCGACGCGGGCCAGTTCCTCCAGGGCGATCCCGAGGGCGAGATAGTCGCCGCCCATGCCGCCGTACTCCTCGGGGAACGGCAGCCCGAACAGGCCCATCCGTCCCATCTCCCGCACGATCTCGTACGGGAATTCATGGCGCTCGTAGAAGTCGCCGATCTTCGGGGCGATCACATCGTGCGCGAACTCCTCGACGGTGCGTCGCAGTTCCTCGTGCTCGGCGGTCAGCCGGTGGTCCAGGGACATGGCAGTGTCACTCCTTGTGGGACTGGGGGGACCGCACCGAGAGCGCGCGGACGGTACGGGACGGGCTGGGTCGGCCCAGCTGTTCGGCGAGCCACACGCTGGTGGCGATGAGCGCGTCGAGGTCGACCCCGGTTTCGATGCCGAGGCCGTCGAGCATCCACACGAGGTCTTCGGTGGCGAGGTTTCCGGTCGCGCTCTTCGCGTACGGGCAGCCGCCGAGGCCGCCCGCGGAGGCATCCACGGTGGTCACACCGTGCTGGAGCGCGGCGAGGGTGTTGGAGAGGGCCTGACCGTACGTGTCGTGGAAGTGCACGCCGATGGTGTCGGTGGGCACGCCCTCCTCGTTCAACCGGGAGAGCAGGACCTGCACATGGCCGGGGGTGGCGACGCCGATGGTGTCGCCGAGGGAGAGTTCGTCGCAGCCGAGGTCCATCAGCGCCTTGGCGACCCGGACGACCTGGTGGACGGGGACGGGCCCCTCCCACGGGTCGCCGAAGCACATCGACAGATAGCCGCGGACATGCACCTTGTCGGCCTTGGCCCGTGCGACGACCGGTTCGAACATGGCGAGCGACTCGTCGACGGTGCGGTTGAGATTGCGGGCGGCGAACGTCTCGGTCGCCGAGCCGAACACGGCGATGCGGCGGGCGCCGAGCGCGAGCGCCCGGTCCAGTCCGCGTTCGTTCGGTACGAGTACGGGCAGGGCGACCTCCCCGATGTCTCCCAGACGTGGGAACAGCTCTTCCGCGTCGGCCAGTTGGGGCACCCACTTCGGGTGCACGAAGCTGGTCGCCTCGATGGTGGTCAGGCCCGACGCGGCGAGGCGGTGGATGAACTCCGCCTTCACTTCGGTCGGCACGACCGCCTTCTCGTTCTGCAGCCCGTCACGGGCGCCGACCTCGTGGACGCGCACCCGTGGGGGCAGGTCCTGGGCGGGCACGGTCATGGGCAGGGTGCGGGGTGTCATGCGTCCTCCCCGGGAGCTCCGGCGGGTGCCACCACGGCCAGGACCTGGTCCATGGCGACCGTGGCACCGGCGATGACATCGAGCTCGGTCACGGTCCCGGCGTGCGGGGCGGAGATGACGTGTTCCATCTTCATCGCCTCGACGACGAGCAGGCTCTGACCGGCCACGACCTCGTCCCCGACCGCCACCTTCACGACGGTGACGGTGCCGGGCATGGGCGCGGCGAGCGTGTCCGCCCCGGAACGGGCGGCACCGGCCAGCGCCGCCTCCACCGGGTCGTGGTCCTGGACGTGCCAGGTGTCGCCGTCGCGGCCCAGCCAGGTCCCCTCCGAAGAGGCCGCGTGGGCGAACGTGTGGGTGACACCGGCGAGTTCGATGACGATCCGGTGCGCGGTCAGCTCCACCGTCTTCGCCGTCTCCCTGCCGCCGGGCATCGGGGCCAGCGGACCGCAGGCGCCCGTCGCGGGCTCCGGCGGCTGTGCGCCCTCTCCGACATGGCCGAACGTCAGATCGGTGCCCGCCGGGCAGGTGCGCAGCGAGACCTGGACGGGGTCGTGGCCCGGCAGCCGGAAGTGGCGCACCGTGAAGGCCGGGGTGCCGCCCAGCCGCCAGCCGCTCGCCACCGAGAACGGGTCCACCCAGGCCGCGGCGGGCTCGGACGCCGGTACGCCCTGCCGCAGCAGTGCCGCCGCCGCGTAGACCTCCTCGGGCACCCCCTCCGGCACCAGCCCGTCGACCTCGCGCTCCACCAGACCGGTGTCCAGATCGCCGGCCACCACGGCCGGGTGGGCGAGCAGCCGGCGCAGGAAGCCCGCGTTCGTCGGGACGCCGAGGATCACCGTGTCCGCGAGCGCCGCACGCAGCCGGCGCAGGGCGGCGGCGCGGTCGGGGCCGTACGCGATGACCTTCGACAGCATCGGGTCGTAGAGGCTGCCGACCTCGCCGCCCGCGCCGAGCCCGGAGTCCGTCCGTACGCCGTTGCCCTGCGGCTCGTGCAGCGCGAGCACCGTGCCGCCGGACGGCAGGAATCCGCGGGACGGGTCCTCCGCGCAGATCCGGGCCTCGATCGCGTGACCGGTGAGCCCGATGTCCTGCTGCGCGTAGGGGAGTCGCTCGCCCGCCGCGACCCTGAGCTGCCACTCCACCAGGTCGAGGCCGGTGATCAGCTCGGTGACCGGGTGCTCGACCTGGAGGCGGGTGTTCATCTCCATGAAGTAGTACGAGGCGGGGTCGTTGCCCGGGACGATGAACTCCACCGTGCCCGCGCCCACGTATCCGCAGCTGCGGGCCGCCTGGACGGCCGCCGCGCCCATCGCCGCCCGGGTCTCCTCGTCGAGCAGGACGGACGGCGCCTCCTCGATGATCTTCTGGTGGCGGCGCTGGAGCGAGCACTCGCGCTCACCGAGGTGGACCACGTTGCCGTGGGTGTCCGCCAGGACCTGGATCTCGATGTGCCGGGGCCGGTCGATCCACCGCTCCACGAGCAGCGTGTCGTCGCCGAACGAGGCCCGTGCCTCACGCCGGGCGGCGGCGATCTCGTCCGCGAGCAGCGTCGCGTCGCGCACCAGCCGCATGCCCTTGCCGCCGCCGCCCGCCGAGGGCTTCAGCAGCACCGGTGTCCCGATCTCACGGGCGGCGTCGCCCAGCTGGGCATCGCTGAGCCCGCTCCCCGACGAGCCGGGCACCACCGGCACCCCGGCCGCCGCGACCGTCTCCTTGGCCCGGATCTTGTCGCCCATCAGCGAGATGGCGTCGGCGGGCGGACCGATGAACACCAGCCCCGCCTCCGCGCACGCCCGCGCGAAGCCCGCGTTCTCGGCGAGGAACCCGTACCCGGGATGGACGGCCTGCGCGCCGCTGCGACGGGCGGCGTCCAGCAGCGCGGGCACGCTCAGATAGCTCATCGAGGCGGGCGCGGGCCCGATCCGTACCGCCGTGTCGGCCTCCCGTACATGCCGGGCGCCCGCGTCCGCGTCGCTGAAGACGGCGACCGAGCGGACGCCGAGCTCGCGCAGCGTACGGATGACACGTACCGCGATCTCGCCGCGGTTGGCGACAAGAACGGTGTCGAACATCGTCATCTGTTCCTCACATCCGGAAGACGCCGAAGCCGGGCGCCGCAGGGTCCTTCTGGGGGAGTGGGGCGTTGGCGCACGCGGTCAGGGCGAGCCCCAGCACCTGCCGGGTCTCCATCGGGTCGATCACACCGTCGTCCCAGAGCCGGGCCGTGGCGTAGTACGCGTTGCCCTGGGTCTCGTACTGCTCGCGGATCGGGGCCTTGAAGGCCTCCTCGTCCGCCGTGCTCCAGTCGTCGCCCAGCTGGTCGCGCTTGACCGTCGCGAGGACGGACGCGGCCTGCTCGCCGCCCATGACGGAGATCTTCGCGTTCGGCCACATCCACAGGAAGCGCGGCGAGTAGGCCCGCCCGCACATCGAGTAGTTGCCGGCTCCGTAGGAACCGCCGACCACCACCGTCAGCTTCGGCACACGGGTGCAGGCGACCGCCGTCACCATCTTGGCGCCGTGCTTGGCGATGCCGCCCGCCTCGTAGTCGCGCCCCACCATGAAGCCCGAGATGTTCTGCAGGAAGACCAGCGGAATGCCGCGCTGGTCGCACAGCTCGATGAAGTGGGCGCCCTTCTGGGCGGACTCGGAGAACAGGATGCCGTTGTTGGCGACGATGCCGACGGGGTGGCCGTGGATGTGGGCGAAGCCGGTGATCAGCGTCGTCCCGTACTCCGCCTTGAACTCGGCGAACCGCGAGCCGTCCACCACCCGGGCGATCACCTCCCGTACGTCGTACGGCGTCCGGGAATCGACCGGGACGGCCCCGTACAGCCCGGCGGGATCGACCTTCGGCTCCTCGGCCGGCCGCACCGGCCACGGAAGCGTCCCGCGCTCCGGCAGCGTGGCCACGATGTTCCGCACGATCCGCAGCGCGTGCGCGTCGTCCTCGGCGAGGTGGTCGGTCACCCCCGACGTACGGGAGTGCACCTCGCCGCCGCCCAGCTCCTCGGCCGTCACGACCTCGCCGGTCGCGGCCTTCACCAGCGGCGGACCGCCCAGGAAGATCGTGCCCTGGTTCCGTACGATCACGGCCTCGTCGCTCATCGCGGGGACGTACGCCCCGCCCGCCGTGCACGACCCCAGCACCGCCGCGATCTGCGGGATCCCGGCCCCCGACATCCGGGCCTGGTTGTAGAAGATCCGCCCGAAGTGCTCCCGGTCCGGGAAGACCTCGTCCTGCATCGGGAGGAAGGCCCCGCCCGAGTCGACGAGATACAGACAGGGCAGCCGGTTCTCCAGGGCCACCTCCTGGGCGCGGAGGTGCTTCTTCACGGTCATCGGGTAGTACGTGCCGCCCTTGACGGTGGCGTCATTGGCGACGATCACGCACTCCCGCCCGCTGACCCGGCCGATCCCCGCGATCACCCCGGCCGCCGGGGCGGCGCCCCCGTACAGCCCCTCGGCCGCCAGTGGGGCCAGCTCCAGGAACGGCGACCCCGCGTCGAGCAGGGTGTCCACCCGGTCCCTGGGCAGCAGCTTGCCGCGCGCCACATGCCGGGCGCGGGCCCTCTCACCCCCGCCGAGCCTGGCCGTGGCGAGCCGCTTGCGCAGCTCGTCGGCGAGCGCGTGATGCGCCGCCTCGTTGGCCTGCCAGGCCTCGGAGGCGGGATCGGCCGCGCTCGCCAGCACCGGTGCCTGCTGCATCGTGTCGAGCCCCCTTGCCCGTACCGCAGTGGTTAATGAGCGTTAACGTCTTCCTTCAGGTTAACGACCGCTAACCCGCCTGTCTAGAATCGAATCCATGACCACCAGGACCGACGCCCCCACCCGCCGCGAGCAGATCCTCAAGGAGGCCGCCCGCCTCTTCGCCGAGCGCGGCTTCCACGGCGTCGGCGTCGACGAGATAGGAGCCGCCGTCGGGATCAGTGGCCCCGGCCTCTACCGGCACTTCCCCGGCAAGGACGCGATGCTCGCCGAGCTGCTGGTCGGCATCAGCGAGCGGCTGCTGGCGGGCGGGCGGCTGCGCGTGTCCGAGGACGCGGCCTGTGGGGACGGCTCCCCGAAGGCCCTGCTCGACGCGCTCATCGAGGGGCACATCGACTTCGCCCTCGACGACCGCCCCCTGATCACCCTCCACGACCGCGAGCTGGACCGCCTCCGGGAGGCCGACCGCAAGCGGGTCCGCCAGCTCCAGCGGCAGTACGTCGAGGTGTGGGTGGAGGTGGTCCGCGAGCTGTATCCGGAGCTGCCCGAGCACGAGGCCCGCGCCGCCGTCCACGCCGTCTTCGGGCTCCTGAACTCGACCCCGCACCTGGGCCGCCCCGGCGCGCAGCCGGACCGCGCGGACACGGCGGCGCTGCTGCACCGGCTGGCGCGCGGGGCGTTCGAGGCGGCCGCGCGGGCGTAACGGTCTGGTGCGCGACAGCGAGCGGGCCCCGGCGGATGCGTCGTCATCCCCGCGCGGCACCGCTTCCGCCGGCCCTTTGAACATATGAATTGATGTAAAAGGGAGAAGCGGCTCCTCAAATTCTCCTTCCTTTTCCTCGGCGAGCTCCGCAGGTCGGAGTGTCGCGATGACCCTCAGGCATATGGTTTGAGCTGTCTCGCCCACGCCTGATGGGGAATTCAAATGAAAACATGTCAGGTTTCGGTCGTTGTCCCCTGCTTCAATGAGGACGAGGTGATCGAGGCATTTCACCGTGCACTGATCTCCGTCCTCGAACCGACGCGGCGGACCTTCGAGATCTGTTATGTCGACGACGGCAGCAGCGACCGCACCAGGCTCCGGATCGGATCGCTCGCCACCGCGGACCGACGGGTCCGCTACACCTCCTTCAGCCGCAATTTCGGCAAGGAGGCCGCCATGCTCGCGGGGCTGCGCATGTCCCGCGGCGACGCCGTCGTCCTCATGGACGCCGACCTCCAGCACCCGCCCGAACTGCTGCCCCGCATGCTGGAGCTGCGGCGGCGCGGCTACGACCAGGTCGTCGCGCGGCGGGACCGCACGGGCGAAGGCGCCCTGCGCACCGTTCTCAGCGCCGCCTACTACCGGGCGATGGGCCGGTGCATGGACGTCGAGGTCGTCGACGGCGAGGGCGACTTCAGGCTGCTGTCGCGCAACGCCGTGGACGCGGTGCTCGCGATGCCCGAGACCAACCGGTTCTCCAAGGGGATCTTCTCCTGGATCGGCTTCGACACCGTCAGCTTCACCTACCAGAACACCCAGCGTGCGGCGGGACACTCGAAGTGGGGCGGCCGACGGCTGTTCAACTACGGGATCGACGGACTGATCTCGTTCAACAGCCGCCCGCTGCGCCTGGCCATCCACGTCGGCCTCGCACTCGCGCTGGCCGCGCTGGGATACGCCCTGTGGATCATCGCCGAAGTCGCCCTGCACGGTGTCGGCGTGCCCGGCTACACCACCCTGCTGACGGCCGTCGTGGCGCTCGGCGGAATCCAGCTCGCCACGCTCGGCATCATCGGCGAGTACGTGGGACGCATCTACTACGAGGCGAAACGCCGCCCCCACTACGTGGTGCGCGAAACGGATGAATCCCCGCACGTCCCGCCGGTCGACATTCCGGCAGAGGTCCGTTCGGACCCGCCCGCCACCGGGGTCAGGAGGCCGCTCGCGGGGCGCACCGGATCGACCGCGATCGGGGCGTCCAGATTCCGTACCGTACGCCAGTTCATCGTTTTCGGGATGATCGGCGTCGTCAATACGGCGGTATATCTGGCCGTGTACGTCTCACTGAACACCTGGATTCCCTATCTTGCCGCGCACGTCATCGGATACGCGGTCAGCATCGTGGGATCGTTCCTGCTCAACTCGTACATCACCTGCCGTACGAAACCGACCTGGCAGGCCTTCGTCCGGTATCCCCTGTCGAGCGTCGTCAATCTCGTGCTCACCGGCGTTCTGCTCTACCTCGGCGTGAGTGGACTCGGCATGGACAAGAACATCGCCGCCGTGGCCGCGGGAATCCTCGCCACCCCCTTCTCGTTCCTGCTCGCCCGCTGGGCCATCGACTCGGGCGCCGCCCTGGCCCGGCAGAGCGCCGGCCCGGCCGAGAGCCCCGCCCGGCACCCCATCCCCTGAATCCGCACCCCCACCTCCCGCACCCCCACCTCCCGCACCCCCACCTCCCGCACCCCCACCTCCCGCACCCCCACCTCCCGCACCCCCACCTCCCGCACCCCCACCCCTGCATCCACACCGCCTGAACCTCTCGGCGCGCAAGACGCGAGCAACGTACGAAGGGCACCAGTGCACATGACCGCGGACACGTCCAAGACCGCTGACACACAGAAGCAGAGCGAGGAGTCCTCCCAGGAGGCCCGTCCGGGCCCAGCGCGACGCTGGGCGTCGATCTGGACGGTGGCCCTCACCCTGGTGCCGCTCACCCTGCTCGGCGCGGCCTTCTGGATCGGCCGCCTGGTCCGTCCGGGAGGGGACGACTGGTGCTTCCTCCCGGTCGTACGGGACGACGGCGCCTCCGGGATGATCGCGAAGTTCTTCCTCCACGACAACGGCCGGATCGCCAACGCCTTGCTGGTCATCGCGTACGGATCCTTCGGCGTCGCGGGCCATCGGTGGTTCGCCCTGGTCAGCGGGGTGCTCATGCTGGGCATCCTCTGGGCGCTGACCGCCTCCGCGCTCCGCAGGGCCCGACTGACCGCGCCGCGCGGTCTCGCGCTGCTGGTGGGCGCGATGATGGCAGTGGTCTTCTTCTTCGCGTCGCCCAACCCGTACAAGACGTTCTACTGGCCCGCCTCCTCCGTCTCGCACACCGTGTCACCGGTGCTGGCCTGCGCCGCCGTGATCCCGCTGCTGCGCGCACGGACCAGGCGGGGACGCGACTTCGCGGTGGGCATCGCCTTCGTGGTCGGCGTCTTCATCGGCATGCTGTCGGAGGAGACGGCGGTCGTCGCGTTCGTCGTGCTCACCGCCGCGCTGCTGCTCAGCCACTGGGTGGCTCCCGGTACCGGCCGGACCCACGCGCGCTTCTGGTGCGCGTTCGCCTTCGCCGGAGTGGCGGTCGGCTCGGCCATCCTGTACCTGTCGCCCGGCGCACGCACCCGGCGCGCACGGTTCGGCGCCGACAGCTCCTCCATGTTCGGCCCGGAGGCGCTGACCACGGGGCTGCGGGCGTTCGGGCACATCCTGGGGACGATCCTCACGACCTGGCAGTACGTGGGAGCGGTCGCCGTCGGCGTACTGCTGGGCCTGCTGGTGCGCGGCGCCGGACGGGGAACGGACGGGCCGGCCGGAGCCCTGCGCCGCAGGCCCTTCCTCCTGGTCCTCACCGGATGCCTCACCTTCCTGGTCTCCGGCTACCTCTGCACCGTCGTCGCCTACCCCGCCTTCGGGGCGAGCGTGGTGTACGCGTCCCGCGTCTGGGGCGACTTCCTCCTGCTGTACGTGATGCTCCTGGTCGGCATCGGCGCCCTGCTGGGACGCGCGCTGCGGGCCCGCGGACGGGGGATCCGTACGGCGACGGCCGTGGCCGCGGGCGCCGTATGCGCCCTGGCCTGCGTCGGCCTGGCGGTTCCGCTGCTCCACCTGGAGCGGCAGATGGACGTGCGCGCTCAGCGCTGGGACCGTCAGGACCACTTCCTGCGGACAGGGGCGGCGCGCGGTGCCCAGGTGCTTCCGTACACACCGGTGTCGGTCAGCGGAATGGGGGAGCCGTTCGGCAACCACGGCAAGAACCAGTGGCCGGCGCGGTGCGTCGCCCAGTACTACCACCTCAAGAAGATCACGTACTCGACCCGCCTTCCCTGAGCGGCCGGTCCGTCCGTCGCGCAAGACACCCGGCACACTGCGCACACCTGACGGCACAATGGGTTCATGCCGATACCCAGCCGTGCCGCCCTAGTCGAACACCTCGTCCGTACGCGTATCGCCGGAGACGTCGCCACACCCCGCGACAACAACCTCTCCCACTACCGCAAGCTCGCCAACGGCGACCGCCACTACTGGCTGGGTCTGGAACTGGGCGACCGGTGGCGCGACGAGCAGGACGTGCTGGCCGTGATGGCCGAGCGCTGCGGGGTCAGCGACGACCCGGAGCACCGGTTCGGGCAGGACACCATCGACCCGGAGCTGACGGTCGACGCCTTGGAGCGGATGGCGGCGCGGCTGCGGAAGGCGGCGGCGGGCAGGGAGCGGGTGCTGTTCGCGACGGGGCACCCGGGCGGGCTGCTCGACGTCCACCGGCAGACAGCCCAGGCGCTGCGGGCCGCCGGCTGCGAGATCGTACGGATTCCCTCGGGGCTGGTGGCCGACGAGGGCATGGTGTTCCAGTTCGCGGACGTCGCGGTGCAGGAGCGCGGCGCGACGCTCTGGCACACCCACTCGCCCGCCCCGATGGCCGCCGTCCTGGACGGTCTGGAGCGCGAGGGCCGGCCGGTGCCGGACCTGGTGGTCGCCGACCACGGCTGGGCGGGGTGCGCGGCGCAGCGCGGGCTGGACGCGGTGGGGTACGCGGACTGCAACGACCCGGCGCTGTTCCTCGGCGAGGCGGAGGGAACGCTCCAGGTGGCCGTTCCGCTGGACGACCATGTGCTGGACCCGCGGTTCTACGACCCGCTGACGGACTATCTGCTGGACGCGGCGGGGCTCATCTGACGCCGGCGGGTCCGACGCCGACCGGTCCGCGGTCGGCGTCGGGGGACGTGTCAGCCCCGGGGGACGCGGACCACGCCCTCCTGGATGACGGTGATCGCCAGCCGGCCGTCCTGCGTGTAGATACGGGCCTGGCCGAGCCCGCGCCCACCGGACGCGGACGGCGACTCCTGGTCGTACAGCAGCCATTCGTCGGCCCGGAACGGCCGGTGGAACCACATCGCGTGGTCCAGGCTCGCCCCGACCACGTCGCCGACCGTCCAGCCCCCGAGCCCATGGGCGAGGAGCACCGAGTCGAGCAGCGTCATGTCGGAGACGTACGTCGCCATGCAGACATGCAGCAACGGGTCGTCCGCGAGCTTGCCGTTGGTGCGGAACCACACCTGGGAGCGGGGTTCGCGCGGTTCGCCGACCGTGCCGAAGGGCGGGGCGTCCACGTACCGCAGGTCGACCGCGGCCCGCGCCTCGATCAGCCGGTCCACGACCCCCGCGTCGCTGAAGCGGTCCGCGTACCGGGGCAGCATCTGCGCGGCCGTGGGCAGGGTCTCCGGGTCCGGGGCGGGCGGCATGGCCGCCTGGTGCTCCAGGCCCTCCTCGTGCGTCTGGAACGACGCCGAGAGATGGAAGATCGGCTGGCCGTGCTGGACGGCGACGACCCGGCGGGTGGTGAAGGACCGGCCGTCCCGGATGCGGTCGACGCTGTAGACGATCGGCGCGCCGGGGTCGCCCATCCGCAGGAAGTAGGAGTGCAGGGAGTGGGCGGACGGTGTCTCCCCTGCTCGATCGGGGACGGTACGGCCGGCGGCCACCAGGGCCTGGGCCGCGACCTGGCCGCCGAAGACACGGGGGACGACCGCCGAGCGGCTCGTACCCCGGAAGATGTCCTGCTCGATCCGCTCCAGGTCGAGCAGATCGAGCAGGGAATCGAGTGCTGAGCTCATGGGGAGAACGTAACCGCTCTACAGGCCCATGGACTTGGCGATGATCGACTTCATGACCTCGCTGGTGCCGCCGTAGATGCGGTTGACCCGGTTGTCCGCGTAGAGACGGGCGATCGGGTACTCGTTCATGTAGCCGTAGCCGCCGTGCAGTTGGAGGCAGCGGTCGATCACGCGGTGCGCGACCTCGGTGCAGAACAGCTTCGCCGAGGCGGCCTCGGCGGCGGTCAGCTCACCGGCGTCGTGGGCCTCGATGGCGCGGTCGCAGACGGCCTCGGCGGCGTCCACCTCGGCCTGACAGGCGGCCAGCTCGAACTTGGTGTTCTGGAACGACGCGACGGTCTTGCCGAAGACGGTGCGCTCCTGCACGTAGCTCTGGGCGAACCGGACGGCGGCCTTGGCCTGGGCGTACGCGCCGACGGCGATGCCGAGGCGCTCCTGCGGCAGGTTCTGGCCGAGGTACGAGAAGCCCTTGTTCTCCTCGCCGAGGAGGTCCTCGACCGGCACCTTGACGTCGACGAACGCCAGCTCGGCGGTGTCGGAGGTGCGCAGTCCCAGCTTGTCGAGCTTGCGGCCGACCGAGTAGCCCTCGGCCTTGGTGTCGACGACGAGGAGGGAGATGCCGTGCCGGCGGTCGTCCGCCTTGGGCGCGTCCGTACGGGCGCAGACGATGACCCGGTCGGCGTGGACGCCACCGGTGATGAACGTCTTGGCGCCGTTGAGGATGTAGTGCGTGCCGTCCTCGGAGAGCTTGGCGGTGGTCTTCATGCCCGCCAGGTCGGAACCCGTGCCCGGCTCGGTCATGGCGATGGCGTACATCGTCCTGCCGCTGACGAAGTCCGGCAGCCAGCGCTTCTTCTGCTCCTCGGTGGCGTACGCCTTGATGTACGGCAGGCAGAGCAGGACGTGCACGCCGGAGCCGCCGAAGTTGACGGCCGCGCGGGCGCACTCCTCGGAGATGATCGCCTCGAACTTGAAGGACTCCACACCGGCGCCGCCGTACTCCTCCGGCACCTCGATGCCGAATATGCCCAGCTCGGCGAGCTTGTAGTAGAAGTCACGGGGCACCTGGCCCGCCGCGAACCACTCGTCGTAGACGGGGGCGACCTCGGCCTGGATGAAGGCGCGGATGGTCTCCCGGAACGCCTCGTGGTCCTCGTTGAATACCGTACGGCGCACGGGGGTGCCTCCTTGGTCAGCTTCGATCGGCTTCGGGTGAGCTTCAGGCGAGCTTCGGCCAGGCCGGCTAAGCGCTTGCTCAGTCCTGGTCAAAAGTTACCCGGCGGTCATCGACGCTGTCCAGGGTGATGCTCAGCACGCCCCGAGCCGATCTTCCGGCCGCGGACGCGCGGGAGCCCTCCCCGGCCATCGGCCGGGAAGGGCTCCCGTACGTTCTGCCCACTCCTGCCTACTGGGGCTTGAAGGAGCGGATCTGGTAGCTCCCCTGGAGGTTGCCGCCGCTTCCGGCGGGGGTGGATCCGACCCGGGAGTTGTAGTTGGTCTTGGTGTAGTACTGAACGCGGTGGCCGGTCCCGTTCCAGACGGAGCGGACGTTCTGGCCCCGCTGGATGAAGGAGCAGTCGTCGGCGGTGTTCGCCCGCTGCTTGTCCGACCACTGGCAGCGGGTGCCACCTCCGTTCCAGTCGCTGTAGATACAGAAGTAGCCGGGGCTGCAGCTGTAGGACGCCGCGGCGCTCTCGGTGGTGGCGGGCCCGGTCCCGGCGTTCTCGGCGGCTCCGGCCGCGGCGGGCCCGGAGCCGAGGCCCAGGGCCAGGGCGATCGAGGTGACGGCGAGCGCGGCGATGCGGTTCATGGCGAAATCCCTTCATTCCCATGTGTGACGAAGTGGGCACTCTCGGTGATCACCACCGTGGCACGGCTGTTACCGCAGAAGCCAGGGCGGAGGGAGGGGCGCCCGAAGCGTGGGTCACGGCTCGGGGCGCCCCTGTCTACACCGGCGCGCACGGTCGCCGTTCGCCTGCCCGGACTACGGGGTCATGGGGGCAGGCCTCACGGGATCACTGAGTCGGGATCACCGAGTGCGGTAGGCGTCGATGACGGTCTGGGTGAGGGTGTTCCTCTCGGTGTCGGTCAGCACGGCGCGCAAAGAGACGCCGGTGCCCGCGCTCGGGTTGTGGATCTCGACGGCGCCCCGCTCGACCGGGACCCGGGTCCACGAAGTGCCACCGTCCACGGACACCGAGACCGCCACCGAACGTACGCGTCCGTTCGCGGCGGCGCCCAGCACGGTGACCGGGACACGGAGCGTCTCGTTCGCCGGCGCGGTGCCGGTCGGGCTGAGTTCGGGCGAGAACCGCACGGCGCTCACCGGCACCGGGACCGGACCCCTCGTCGTGTCCGAGGTGAAGGTCCACGACGTGGTCACCCGCGTGGCGACGCCGGGCGCGCCGCCGCGCTTCACCGTGCTGGTGAGCCGGTACGCCGCGCGCCCCGGCGCCACGGTGAACCCGGCCTTTCCGGGGATGCCGGTCTTCGTCCCGACGCGCACGCCGTTGCGGTGCAGAGTGGTCGAAGCCGTGTCGTACGACGGTGACGACGGCACGTGGCCGTCGCCGTCGGCGAGCAGCGGGACATCGACGGCGAGCCGGTCGCCGTCGCGCACGACGCCGGGGCGGTCGGTGAGATCGGGGCCGAAGACGGCGTTGTCGAAGGTGTGGGTGGTCGTACTTCCGGCGCGTACGGCGATGCCGTTGGCGCTGTAGCGGTTCGATGCCGCGCCGGGCGCGGTGGGGGCCCAGTAGGTGATGTCCCAGGTGCCGCGTTCAGGCGTCACGAAATAGGTGGCGGTCGCGGGGGTCGGCAGGGTCCGGGAGACGCCGAGGGTCGGTCCGGCAGTGGGCTGCAGGTCGACGGTCGCCCGCCCCTCGGTGCCCGGCCGCGCCGCGCCGCGGATCCGCACAGTGGCCAGGTCCTTCGCGGCGGGGTGCCGGACGAGCCCGGTCAGGGCGCGGCTGCCGGTGAAGGTGTGGCCGAGCGCGTATCCGGCGGTCTCGGTGCTCCAGTAGGAGTCGAACCACTGCGCCACCGATCCGGGTTCGCTGTCGGGGCCCAGGTGCGCGACGCGCAGGTTCGGTGTGCCGTTGACGAGGTTGGCGGTCCGGACCGCGCCATCGTGCTTGACCTGGACGAACATCACGCTGTGCTGGAAACCTGCGGAGCGGTCGGGCGGAGTCACGTCCACAGGGGCGGTGGTCCGCGCGTCGACGGTGATGGTGGTGTCGTGGTCGAGGTCGAGGCGCGGCTGGACGACCCAGTCCGTGCCGTCCGCCGCCGTGCCGGTGGTCAGGGCACTGTCCAGGAGGTACCGGCCCTTGGGCAGACGCACGGTGGTCGTGCCGGAGGCGTCGTACGGCTGGACGGCCTCGTCGGCACCCGGCCCGGAGACTCCGGTGACGTGGGTGGTGTAGTCCGCTGTCTTGTGGCCGGTGCGGTCGAGGTGATTGATCGTGAGGGTGTACGTCGCCGGCTCCGCGGCGAAGGCGGCGGTGTTCCACGCGGGCGTCGTGCTGCCGACCAGGGCGACGGCGAGAGCGAGTGTCCGGAGCGCGCTCCGGCGGGATACGGAAGAACTGTTCATGACTTGCACTGCGCTGCCGGGCGTCGGTGTTCCCGTGAGCTGAGTCACACGGGAAGCGGGGCGTGACCCCGGCGCGGGCACGCGTGTGGCGCACGTCACCGGAACCGGCGCAACGGGCGCGGCAGGGCAGAGTGTGGAATCACTCATGAGGAATCGCTTCCGCCGCGGAGACCGCGACGCTCTGGGGGAGCTGTACGACGAGCACGCCCAAGCGGTGTACCGCTATGCCCTGCGGGTGACGGGCAACTGGGCGGAGGCCGAGGACGTCGTCTCGTCGACCTTCCTGGAAGCGTGGCGCAGCCGCGAGAAGCTGCGCCCCGACGGGGACGGTCTGCGCCCGTGGCTGCTGGGCATCGCCACCAACATCATGCGCCGCAACGCGCGCACACGCCGAAGCCGCGAGACCGCGCTCGCCCGCGTCCCGGAACGCGGCTCGATCCCGGACTTCGCCGACGATCTCGTCACGCACCTCGCGGACAGCGAGCAACTGCGTGCCGCGCACGCCGCTCTCGCCCGCCTGCGGCGCCGGGACCGGGAGGTCTTCACGCTGGTGGTGTGGGCCGGCCTGGACTACGCGGCAGCGGCCGAGGCGCTCGGCGTGGCGGTCGGCACCGTCCGGTCGCGCCTGTCCCGCGCCCGTACCCGACTGCGCGAGCTCACCGAGGCCGAAACCCGCGCCACACGCGCGCGGGACACGCGGGCCGAAACCGAACGGTCACCCGCGGCGGGAAACGGAGCCCCCGCCGCGACCACCCCCGCCACCACCACCCCCGACAAGCCACTGCCGGGCCGCACCCCCGTGGCCCCGTTGCTGACCCAGGAGAACCACGGATGAACTTCACCTCGCGGCGCCGTACGCACCACCGGTCCGAGGAGACCGAAGGTCCCGGCCTCACCGCACTGCTGCCCCCGCCGTCGGTCCCCGGCCTGGACCCCGACCGTGAACTGCTGCTGAAGGAAGCGCTGCTGCGCGAGGCCGCCATCGCCGAACCGCGTGGCGGCCTCACCCCCCGGGCCTCGCGCCCGCGCCGACGTCTGGTCCGGGTCATGGTGCCCGCTGTCGCCTGCGCCCTGGCGGTCGGCGGCGTCGTGGTGGTCAACCTCCCGGACGCGCCGGGGCACGGCACCACCGCGGTCCCGGGCGGCCGCACCCCCGGCACGTCGAAGGCGGCCCAGCTCCTCGATCACATCGCGCTCGCCGCCGCCGGGGAGAAGCAACCGACGGTCCGCGCCGACCAGTTCGTGTACATCGAGAGCAAGGTCGCCTTCGCCGGGCAGGGCGCCGGGGGCGGCAAGGTGACCACGCCTTCCGCGCACACGCGGCAGGTGTGGCTGTCCGCCGACGGCAGCCGCCCCGGCCTGTTGCGCGAGGAGGGCGAGCCCGACTCCTCGCTCGGCGGCGACGCACCGGTCTACGACCTCGACCGCCGAGGGGCGACACCCCGACCCCGCACCGCACACAAGAAGGGCGCGTCGATCAGCGACCCGACGCACGCGTACGTCGCGTCGCTGCCCACCGACCCGGACGCGCTGCTGAAGCTGATCCGGGACGAGACCCACGGGCAGGGCCAGGACCCGGACCAGCGAGCCTTCACCGCGATCGGCGACCTGCTGGCCGAGACCTGGGCACCCCCGCAGGTCGGCGCCGCGCTCTACAAGGCCGCCGCGAAGATCCCCGGCGTCACGGTGATCGATGCGGCCACCGACGCCGCAGGACGCGAGGGCGTAGCCGTCGCCCGTACGGCACACGGGCAGCAGACGCAGTGGGTCTTCGACCGGACCACGTACGCGTTCCTCGGCGAGCGCACGGTCCTCACCGAATCCGGCGACGCCGGACCGGCCGGAACCGTTGTCGGCACCTCCGCGGTCCTCACCAGGGCCGCGGTCGACCGTACCGGCGAGACTCCCGCCCCGACGAGGGCGTAACACGGCAGCCCCGCACACTCGCGCGGCCTGAACGGCCCCGTCCCCGGTCCGTCTTCGCTGCGGGCCGGGGACGTGGCGTTCAGGTGGGGAAGCTGTCGTCCTTGACCGCGGCGACGAAGGCCGACCAGTCGGCCGCCGGGAAGACGAGGGCGGGGCCGTGCGGGACCTTGGAGTCGCGGACGGGGACGCCGGAGGGGTGACTGTCCAGGACCTCGACGCAGCTGCCGGATTCGCTTCCGCTGTGCGACGACTTGCGCCAGCCGCTGAGCGTGGATGCGTCCAGGACGGTGCGGTCAGTCATGGTGTGCGTATTCCTTCACTGTCGCCCTCAGCAGGGCTTGTGACTCCTTCAGCGGCAGGGCGTCGCTCAAAGCGAGATCGTAGCGGCTCTGCAACTGCCTCACCACGGACGGAGAGTCATGCACCTTCCCCATGCGTAGGGCCTCGCTGTACGCCACGGGCGGTTGGTCCTCGAACCACATCAGGGTGAGCATGCTCTCCATGAGCGGGTGAAAGCCCAGCGCGAAGGGCAGCACGTGCACACGGATCCGCTCGGTCTCGGCCAGCCGGACGATGTGCATGAGCTGCTCCGCCATGACGTCGGGCCCGCCTACGGGGCGATGCAGCACTGCCTCGTCAAGCAATGCCCAGACTACGGGCGTCACCGGATCATTCAGGATCTTGGCTCGTTCAAGGCGTGTGACGACGTGCTTGTCACGCTCTTCGTCGCTCTTGGGCGGGAACGCCGGGCCGAGCACCGCGCGAGCGTATCTCTCCGTCTGAAGGATGCCGGGCACGAAGTTCAGAGCGAACTCTCTGATCATCGTGGCCTGCTGTTCGAGCTGGCGCGCGGGCTCGAAGAAGTCGGCGATCGTGCCGTCATTCTTGCCCGGCAGAAAACTGCTCAGTACGTTCCCCGTGTTGAGGGCCTTGTCCAGGCGCCGGGCGTCCTCCTCCGACGGGATGCGGCGCCCCGCCTCGATGTGCGAGATGTGCGACCGCGTCATGATCGCCGCGTCGGCCAGCTCCTGCTGCGTCAGTCCGGCCGCTTCCCGCTGCGCCTTCAACCAATCGCCATAGGTATTACTCATGGTCAACTCCCGTGCGCCAAAGGGCCTGTCACCTGGAACCCCCTGGCGAGCCTAGTCCGGACCGTCTCACTCTGTGAGTGGATCGCTACACAGCGATGACTCGCCCGGACGTCGGCCGCCGCCGTCGCACGGTCCGGAAAACGGCCATCTACTTCAACGGAGTTGACGACGTGCTGCGCTGTATCGCCGATGCTTTTGAGCCGCCGCTGCGGTCCCTGTTGCTTGCCCAGGGGTGTCACCGGCCCATGGACTCGTATCGCGCCGCGTCTCCCGCAGGCGTACGCCCCGTGCCGGGCATCGGTATCGCGCCTCGCCCGATCCGTGGTGTCGAGGTGACCGCGTGATCGCCCCGAACGCCCCTGGCTCCGATTCGGTACGACTGCTTCCGTGGTCCGGCGTGGACGGCAACCCGTGTTACGTCATCGGTGACGGGACCGGATACGTCTCCCGCGTCGCCGACAACGTCGAGAGCGTGCAGCTCGGCATGGCCGCCGAACTCCTCGACCACGTCGACGACATGCTCGGCGATTCCGAGGTCACGTCGGTGCAGCTCCGTTATGTCGTGGCCCGCATGGCCGAGGCGCTGCGCGATGTGTGCCGCATTGCCGAGAGCCGGGGCCTTCGTCTCCGGGCCTCCGGCCAGGGGCCCGGCGTCCCGGACGCCGACGCGTGTCCTTCGGAGTCCTGAACCACCCTGAACCCAGCATGCCCCGGCCCGGTGATGCCCCTCGCGTCCTGGGCCGGAGGCGGTGCGAAGCCTCTTGGGAGGTCCGGGGTGACGAAGTCGGCGAGCGGGCCCGGTCGCACATGACCGTCTCAGCGGGGGAGTCGACCGTGAGCACCGATTCGCGCGACGGCGCAGACGACTACGCGTGTTCCTCATGGACGCGCCAAGCGCACACTCGTTCATAATGTGACTAATTGAAATATCTCTTTCAGTTGGTGGCAAAGCGGGAAATGAGGTGGGTGAAGGGCCCGGGAGGCCCGACACCAGCAGGCAGGACGGCTTCGGCCCCCCCCGACCCCCGCGCATCCGGCTCGACCGGCTCGACCGGCGAGCGTTGCGGCTTCTGCCGCATTCCATGAACCCGCGGGCGACACAGAGCGAAACCAAGGGCTTCTCCCGATGTTCCGGACACATCCGCGGCAATGCACCGCGGTTCGTGAGGGGCCCTGCCGTGCCGGAACCACGACACACGGAGGTGCCATGCCGAGGGTGGAGCACCCGGAGGCGAGCTGGGTGGAAGTGAACCTGGCTCCGCGGTCGAGTGCGTGGCCGCGTCTGTACGCCTGGCTCGCCGACACCGCGCGCGACCTCCTCGACGCGCACACCGCACACGCCTTCTTCTTCATGCACAAGCAGCCGGGGTTGCGCGTGCGCTTCCAGGCGTTCGGGGCGGACGACGCCGTAGGGCTGCGGGTCGAACTCCAGGGCCGCTTGACGGAGTTCGACGGGCTCATCGCCCCACCGGTGTACGCGGTGTACGAGCCGGAGTCTTATCTCTTCGGCGGCCCCGCCTCCATGCCGTGGGTGCACGAGGTGTTCACGGCGGACTCGCTGGCCTGGCTCGACCACCACGCCCGACGCTGGGACGGCGACGGGCAGGCGCGGGCCGACTGGCGGCTCTCCCTCCTGCTGATCCGCGAGATGTTCGACGGCCTGGGGATCGTCGAGCGGGAACACCGGAGCGTCTGGGAGGCGGTGCGCACGGACACCGGACGCGCCCTGGCCGACGGCCCCCGGGACATCGCGCTCCGCCAGGCCGCCCAGGGCATCCGCGTCTACTGGCAACGGCCGCGCGCCCAACTGCTGGACGGGATGCCGGAGGCCTGGCGCGCGTCGCAGGAGCTCCATGGTGAGGCCGTGCGCCGGGCGGCGGATCGCTGGCGCACCGGCTACTTCGAGTCGGGCGTCGCGGTGCGTGGACCGCGCCGTGCCGCCGCCCACGCCGTGATCTTCCACTGGAACCGGGGGCGGCTGTCGTACGCCCGGCAGAGCCTGGTCGCCGAGGCCCTGGCCGACGACGGGGCGGTGGACTGACATGGCCGAAGCCCGAATCCGCTCGCGTCACGCCGCGACCGGGGCAGGCTCCTCGGCGGTACCGCTCCGGGGCGCGCCTCCGGGGGCCCCTGTTCGACCATGCCGACGCGGTCGAGCGGCAGACATCAACTGCTGACGGCTCTCCACCCGGACATCACCTGTCCACCGCCGAGTTGAACGGAGCCACCCGGACCTATCCGGGTGGCTCCCCCCGACGAGGAGCTCCGATGTACCCAGGCAGCCAGGCCCCGCCGCGCCGCGCGGCTCTCGATAGCGCCGTCCGAATCGCCGTCCGACTGCTCGACGACTTCTCCGAGGGCGAGCATGCGACGCCCGATCCCGGCATTCCCGTACTTGCCTGTCTGGTCGCCGAGACGCGGGGTCCGGCGGCGCGGACGCCCGACCCCGTGGCGGCGGCGAGCGCCGGACGCGCGGTGGACGCGTGGGCGCGGGACATCGGCCGCGGCGCCTGCCATTGCGGGCTGTACGACGGCGGGTTGGCCGGAACGCTCGTCGGCCTGCGGCTCGGCGCCCGCATCCACCCACCCCTGCACCACGCCGCCGACCGGCTGCTCGACCACCTGCTGGACACGGCGGGGGCGCGCCCCTGGCGGACGGCGGACGTCGGCCTGTCCGACTACGACCTCATCAGCGGACCGTCCGGCACCCTGCTGGCACTCTGCGTCGGCACACCCCAGCCGAGACGGGGCCAACTCCTTCCATTCACGGCACACTTGACGGAGTTGTGCGACAGCGGTGACCTGCGCCGGCTGCGGGCCGGCCAGTACTCCGGCCACCCGCACCTGGGCTGGATGCAGGGCCGCGTGAACACCGGCATGGGGCACGGCGTGGCGGGGCTCGTCGCCGCGCTCACCGCCGCCGTCCGCCGCGTCGGTCCGGAGCAGGAGCTGCTGGACGCGCTGCGCGGTGCCACCCGTTGGCTGGTACGGCAGTCCTTCGACGACAACCGGTCCATCCGTAGCTGGGACCCGGCCGGGCTCGACGGCCTGCCTCCGTCCGGGGCTCGCTCCCGGCAAGCGTGGTGTTACGGCACCCCCGGTGTCACCTGGGCGCTGTGGGACGCGGCCGATGCCCTGGGCGACCGGTCGACGGCCGACTGGGCGGCGACCGCGTTCACCACCCTCGCGGAGCGGTACGACGAGGACCTCGACCTCTTCGGTGATCCTCTGACGGACCGACTCGGGCTGTGCCACGGTGCCGCGGGTGTGCTCGCCGTTGCGGACGCGTTCCACCGCTGGGCCGGCCTGCCGGCCGCCGCCATCCTCGGCGACCGCCTGGCCGATCACCTGGGCCGACGGCTCCCGGCGGCGCTCACCTCCGGCGCACCCCGAACCAACCGGCCAGGTGGGACCTCGGCAGCTCGGACCTCCCTGCTCGACGGAGCCCCGGGCGCACTGAGCGCCCTCCTCACCGCCGACCACAACGCCTCGCGCGACTGGCTGCCCTGCCTCGGGCTGCGGTAGCGGAACCAGGTGTTGCGGGACATGACGGTAGCGGCCATCAACGAGTGACTGCGGCCAGTGTGCTCGACACCTTCCCGGCACGGAGGGCCCTCTGCCCGGGTACAGATGCTGCACCGTCCGACCCCGGGGGCCGGCTTCCTTGAGCGATGGTGCACTCGGAACTGCATAAGCACGTTTGGCTGCGCCTGACCGGGCGACTGCCCGGACACAGGGCGCAGCTCTCACTGATCGAGGGTGCCGCAGTACGGCATCGGCCTGACGCGACGGCCGGTCAGACGCCGGTCAGGTGGTCAAGACGTTCGTGATCGTCTCCGCGACCACCAGGGCCTGGAGGTCGCGGCCGGTGCGGTTCGGGTGGACGTACCAGGGCAGCCGCATCCCGAGGGCGTCAACCTCGGACGGCTCCAGCATGGCGCCGATGCCCCGTCGATAGCCGTCGCACGCGGTGTGGGCGCCGGACTGGTGATAGATGTCGGCGAAGGTGACCCCTGCGGCCTGTGCCTCGCGGTCCATCAGGTCGTTGAGGGGTTCCTGGACTTTCCGGTCCAGGAACTTCAGGGCGTCCTGCTTGATGTCGGCGAGTGGCTTCTCGGTACCACCCGGGACGGCGTTGAGGCACCTGGCGGTGTCCTCGGGCACGATCCTGGGGTAGCCCACCAGCACGGTCTTCGCGTGGGGGGACGCTTCGTGGATCTCCTTGAACATCCGGCGCAGGTCTTTCTCGACCGTCGCGAAGCGTTCCTTGAGCCAGGTGGCCCCGTCACCGTGCTCGAAGAACTCGGCGCAGTCGGCGGCCGGGGAGTCCTCGTCCACGGGGGCGGCGGGCAGCAGCACTCCCTCGAAGCCCCGCAGCCGATCGGAGCACTGCTTCATGATGGGGGCGAAACCGACGGTGTTGCCGCCGAGACTGCCCACCACCAGCTGGGTGTCCGCGCGCAGGGCGTTCCGCTGCGGTTCGGCGCTCGTGCCGTCCACCAGTTGCTGCGGCTCCCACACATGGCGGATCTCCGCGCCGCCACAGGACACATCCGCCTGGACGTCGACGTCGACGCCCTCCTCGGCCAGCTCGTCGACGGCCACCGCAGGGTAGCTGTCCAGGGCCCGGAAGCACCAAGGGGCCGAGTGGTGGGTGGGCGCGATACCGAAGTTGGCGGTGTAGGAGTCGCCGATGAACACGGTGCGCACTGGCTCCGCCGGGGCACCGGCGGCCGGGGCCACGGCAGACAGACACGTTCCCAGTGCCACGAACGCGGCAACGATCACAGACTTTCGCACGAAGGATTCCTCCACGAAGGGGCGGCCTGAGCAGGGCCGAATGCGGCATGGGACGGTGCGGTGCGCCGATACGCACCAGCGGTGCCCCTGCCGGGTACGCCGACCTGATTGGTGCGACGCTGCCTCCCCGCTCGCTCATGACAGTGGCAGAGACAGAAGCCCAGGTGGCAGCGGTGATCGGCCATGTCACTCACAGGGGGCATGCGTCCGGCATTCCTCACACCAGTGGCAATCACGGCGCCTGGTCACTGCCCGGCGTACGCCGTCGGCTCACCAGCGGCTGCCCAGAGCAGGAAGTGCCTCGGGATCGACGACGCCGCAGGTCCGTGCGCTGGCGCTGTGTGAACCGCGTCGCGCTTCTGGGGTTCCCCCGCTGCGCGGAAGATGCTGATCAGCTGGCCAGGAGGGGGTGATGGGTGTTCAGGTTCGTTTGTTCAGCGGTCGCCTGCTTGGTGTAGTGCTTCTCCTCGAACTCGATCGGACTGAGCCAGCCGAGCCGCTCCTGGATGCGTCGGCTGTTTTAGAAGCCGTCGATGACGCGGCGGTGCTGGCCGCCTGGCGCTCCACTGCTCGGCGCCGCCGGACCGGGAACCGGCGGCCCAGAGGCCGTACGGCGCCCGCCCGCGAGGCCATCGGATCACCGCCGGGCCGGGCTGCTCGCAGCGGCGGTACCGCCGTCCGCAGGGGAGGCGGCGAATCCCGGCCCGGAGCATCAACGAGTGGCCGGAGTCCCCTCCGCGTAGCTCAGCCCGTGCCCGAACGAGTACAAGGGGTCGGCGGTGTCGAAGGGAACGTCGGAGCGGCTGGCCACGACGGCCTCCATCGACGACGGCAGATCGAAGGGCAGATTGCCCTGCGGCTCCGCCTCGCCGAACAGCACCTTCACGAACGCCTCTTCGGCGGCACCGAAGTTCACGGTGAGTGCGGCGGCGCCCTCGCTGAGACCGGTGAGGACGGCGGGGCGGTCGAGGTAGACGTCGATGACGGTGGGCACGGTCCGGCAGATGCGGCCCACCCGCTCGATCTCCTCCTCGGGGAAATCGAGGGAACCGGCGTGGAAGAAGGACTCCAAGGTGCCCTCCTCGCCGCGCTGCTCGAAGGGGGCGGCCAGGCGCAGCACGGCGACGTCGGCCTCTTCGGGGGTGCCGACGAGTTCGGCCCGAGTACCGACCGCGGCGGCGGAGAGGCCCTCGGCGTACAGGCGCAGCGGGCCCACGGTCAGGGGGAGCTGTGCCGGCCCGGCGGCGTTGGCGAGCAGGACGTGCGCGGCCGACTGGGCAGCGAGCCCGACGGCGCGCGCCCCGGCCGTACCGACGCGGACGTCGGCGCTGTCCGCGTCGACGAAGGGGTTGTCGAACAGGCCCAGGCGGAACTTCTCGCGCAGCAGACGGCGTACCGAGGTGTCCAGGCGCTCTTCGGTGACCTTTCCGGCCTTGACCAGGTCCGTGAGCACCTGGGGCCGGAACTCCCCGCCGAACTGGTCGACTCCGGCGTCCAGCGCCTTCAGCATGCGCTCCTCGAAAGAGAGGTGCTCCACACCCCAGTTCTTGTGGCTGAGGATCGACCAGTCGGTGCACACGATTCCGTCGTAGCCGAGCGTGTCGCGGAGCAGTCCGCTGATGATCCCCTTGTTGAAGCCGAAGCCGACCTCTTCGTGCTCGGTGCCGACCGGCATGCCGTAGTACGGCATCATCTGGGCGACACCGGCTCCGATGACGGCCTTGAACGGTTCGAGGTGGTAGTCGAAGTTGCCGCCCGGGTAGACCTGCTCGCGCCCGTAGTCGAAGTGCGGGTCCTCGCCGTCCAGTTGCGGTCCGCCGCCGGGGAAATGCTTGGCCATCGCCGAGACCGACTCCGGTCCGACCTGGTCGCCCTGGAGCCCCTGCACGTAGGCCACGGCCAGTTCGGAGGTGAGGGAGGCGTCCTCGCCGAAGGTGGTGCTGATGCGCGCCCAGCGCGGTTCGGTCGCGAGGTCGATCTGAGGGTGCAGCGCGACCCGGATGCCCACGGCGAGGTACTCGCGCCGCACGGTGTCGGACCACTTCTTCACGAGGTCGGGCGAACCGATGGCGGCGAAGCCGAGAGGCTCGGGCCACTGGGAGAACGGACCGGCCATCAGCGCGGTTGCGGGGTTGTCGGTGAAGGCATGGCGCGGGTCGCTGGAGATGGTCGCCGGGATTCCCAGCGGCTGTTCGAGGGCCATCCGCTGGATCATGTTGTGCCATTCGGCGAGCTCGCGGGCGCCCTTCGCCCACAGGATGTTGAAGTGGTTGATGCGCCTGGAGAGGAGGGTGGCCATGCTCGGCATCCCGAACAGACCGGGTTCTTCGAGGTCGGCGATGTTGCCCATGGCGTGGAACATCAGGCCGGCCTTGGTCTCGATCGGCATGCGGGCGAGCAGGTCCTCGACCCTCTGCTCGACGGCCAGTGTCGGGTCCTGGTAGGGGAAGCGGGATTCGGTACCCATGGCGGAGACGACCTTCTTCGGTTGAGGGGTGAGACGGGACATGGCTGGCAGGGGTGGGACGGGACGCGTCCCGGGTGCGCGTGCCGAGTGCGCTCGTCAGGCGGCGTTCTTGATCCGGGTGACGAGCAGGGCCCCGACGAGGCAGAACGCAGCGGCGACGGCGAACCACACCGAGTAGCCGGAGCCTGCGAACAGGGCGTCACCCATCGGGATGACGACGAGGCCGGCCAGGAACGGAGACAGGGAACTCGGCAGTGTGTTGGCGATGTTGAGCACGCCCAGGTCCTTCGCAGTGTCGTCCTTGTTGGGCAGCAGGCTGATGCTGAGCGCGTTGTCGACCGCGAAGAACATGCCGGCGCCACAGCCGAGAACGGCCTCCAGCACCAGCAGGGCGCCCAGTCCCGCACCGTCCATGAACGGCGTGACGGTCACGACGGCGAGTGCCGCGGCCATGACCAGGCCCGATCCGATCACGAACGGCTTGCGACGGCCGGTGCGGTCGGACAGCACCCCGCCGACGATGCTGAACACCACGAGTGCGGCCACGCTGACGCCGTTGGCGAGGGCGTTGAACCGCAACTGCTCATCGGTGTCCTCCATGCCGAAGTCCGCCGCGAGGAAGAGCGTCAGATAGCCGGTGAGCGCCCCGTAGCCGAGCAGGATGAAGAACTTGCTCAGCCAGACCCATCCCAGGTCGGGATGCTTGCGCGGGTCGAACACGAACGACAGCAACAGGCTGCGCATGTTCAGGGGTTGTGAGGGCGCCTCGGTGCGCACCCGGTCCGGCAGCCGGAAGGCGAACCAAAGCCCGAGCACGAGCGCGACGAGGGCCGGAACGAGGAACCGCAGCAGGTCGCTGGGGAGCGTGGACAGCAGAACCGCCCCCGCCAGCATGCCGACCGGCGTCACCGCGCCGACAATGCCGGACACACTGCCCCGTTCGGCGTCCGGCACCTGATCGGCCACGGTCGCCCCGGCAGCGGCGAAGGCGAAGTTCGCCGCGCCCTGGGCGACGCACCAGCCCACCAGCAGTACGGGTATGCCGGGCGCGACGGCGCAGACTGTCAGGGCCGCGGTCATGACGATCACCCCGCCGACGAGGAACGGCCGGCGCATGCCGAACCGGGAGGTGCAGCGGTCCGACAGGCGGCCGGCCAGCGGCTGGCACACCATCGCGAACGCCGCTCCCGTTCCCGTGACGAGCCCGAGGTACGAGGGGGCTGCGGCCACTCCGACCAGATGCTGGATCTTGACCGAGAGGCCACCGGTCACCGGGGCAAGTACCGCGAGGTACATCCCGAACTGTCCGATTGCCAGACGCCGCACGAAACCGTGCGGCGTCTGCACAGGCTCGGCCGCGACGGAGGGCGGGCAGGTGTCGAGCATGAGGGCTCCTATGAGGCCGGCCACGACGACGTGGCAGTTCGCCCAATTGCTACACGCGTGTAGCTTTCTGTCAAGCTCCCCTGATAGCGTTCGTTCATGCCCCCGTCAGCCAAGGCGCCGCCCCCCTCGCCCCGACCGTCCGCCGCCCACCGGCCCGGAGTGCAGCGGGGCGGCTACGCCAAGGGGCGCGCCCGCCGCGCCGCGATCATCCACACCGCCGCCGAGTACTTCGCGCAGCACGGATTCGCCCCGGTGACGATCGTCGACCTCGCCGTCGCCTGTGGCATCTCACGGGCCGGACTGCTGCGCTACTTCCCCGACAAGGAGTCACTGCTCCAGGCCGTCCTGGAGGACCGGGACCGCCTGGACCGCGACCGTTTCCAGCCCTATACGCAGATACCCGGTGGCCTCGGCATCCTGCGCGGAATGGTCGACCTGGCAGGCCACAACGAGCTCTCGCCCGGTCTCATCGCGCTGTTCGTACGCCTCTCCGCGGAGGCATCGGACCCGGACCATCCCGCCCACCCGTACTTCGCCGGGCGCTACGACCGCATCCGGCGCGGCACCGCCCACGCCTTAC
Organism: Streptomyces sp. NPDC014727; assembly: GCF_043083485.1. Taxonomy (NCBI): domain Bacteria; kingdom Bacillati; phylum Actinomycetota; class Actinomycetes; order Kitasatosporales; family Streptomycetaceae; genus Streptomyces; species Streptomyces sp. NPDC014727. The sequence goes on from NZ_JBIBYR010000005.1 coordinate 71,825, forward strand.
GAAAGGCCCGTGATGCCGGCCACGTGCGCCATGACGTGGATCCCGACGACGCCGCGGTTCGCCTGACCGCCCAGATGGACGGCCTGCAGGCGCAGTGGTTGTTCCACCGCGACATCGACATGGCCCACCACGTGCGCAGGGCGATACTCGACCTCCTGACCGAGCAGGGCAGAGCCGCGTTCGACGCCACGCACTGACACGACAGCGCCCACATCCCCAGGGCGGTGTGTCCGGCGGACACACACCCCGCCGGACACACCATGAACACCCCCATGGGACACGCCCCTTCGTCCGCGTCATCGGCCGGACGGCATTCGGCGCGCGCTGCTCGACGCGCCGCGCTCCTGTCACTCCCACCGCGAAGGCGGGCTCGGCCTGGAGCAGGCAGAACTCATTTCCCTCGGGGTCCTCGCCTCGCCCGGCCGGGCCGCCGGGCGACGGTAGTTCGAAGATGCGGCGCAGTCCCGGCCGTCCTGAGGGATCTCTCCCGTTTCGCCGTCGAGCAGGCCCGCGTTCACGGAGTCGGGGCCGGGTGCCAGGGTGCGTCGGGAAGGGTGGGGCGGGCGTCCGCGGCCAGCCGGAGCGCGTACACCGGGCGTTCGCCGGGCACGGGGCCCAGGTAGTCGTGGCCGACCATGTGGCACCAGGCAGGCAGGTCGAGGGGCGCGGCCGGGTCCGTCGCGATCACGTACACCACGGTGCCTGGCGGCGCTCCCTCGATCCGCCTGCGAAGACGCAGCAGGAGCGTGACGCACAGCAGTCCGGTGCCATCAACGGTGAGGTCCGCCGGGGGCGTCAGGTCGGGGCTCACCGGGGCAGGGTCTGGGTGACGCGCCACAGGCGGCGGGGCAGGTCGCCCTCCTCGAAGGCGTGGACCTCATCGAGCGTCCAGCCGTCGGCGAGGGAGTCGACCAGATGGCGGGGGAAGAAATGCACGGCGAAACCACCGTGTTCGTGGATGTCGTCGCCGTGTGCGGTGCCGGTGCCGTAATGGGCGTCGCCGGTGTGCCGGACGGTGTAGACGAGGGTCCCGCCGGGCCGCAGCACGCGACGGACCTCGCGCACGAGGCCGCGGATCTCCTCGGTGGACAGGGCCATGCACAGCAGCATGTGCGCGAAGACCGCGTCCACGGACGAGTCCGGCAGAGCCAAGGGCTCGCGTACGTCGTGGACCGTGGTGGTCACCCGCTCGGCGTCGTCGCTCATGTCTGCTTGCTTCCCGTTCCGGATTCCTCGGCAGCTTAAGGGCCGTCCTGGAGGGCGCTGGTCAACGCCTGGCGCAGCTGGTCGGCCGTCGGTACGCCGGCCAGGCCGTCCGGGGTCCGGTACATGCGGCAGGTCAGTCCGGGGGCGCGGCCGGGCTCGGCGAAGGGGTCGCGTCCGTCGATCAGGATCGTCGGCGAGCCGGTGAAATGCGCGGCCTCCGCCTCGTCCTGGCTGGTGAGGGTGTGGGTCCGGAACGTCACATGGTGCAGGTCCAGCCTGTCGAGCTCCTGACGGAGGAGGCCGGCGGCGGTCCGGGTGTTCGGGCAGTCGGGCACGACCAGTAGTTCGATGTTCATGGCGTTGTTGTGCGTGTTGTGCATGGTGTGTTCCCGTCTGGCTCAGGTTGCAGTGGCACGGGTCGGCCTCCGAGGCGGCGGCCGGTGTCGTGGCGTCGGTACGTCAGGAGTGTCGCGGCTCATCGCTGCCGCAACGCGAACCACAGCTCCGTCCGTACGTCCATGTCGTCCAGGTCCGCGTCCAGCAGTGTCGCGCAGCGGGCGATGCGCTGGCGGACCGTGTTGCGGTGGACCTGGAGGGCCGCGGCCGTGCGGTCCCAGCTGCCGTGCAGGCTCAGCCAGCAACGCAGGGTCTCGGCCAGGGGCTCGGTGAGCGGGGCGAGGAGGGCGCGGGCGTGGGCCTCCGCCTGGTCGGGAGGGATCAGGGCGGCCAGGCCGGCTCCGGCGCCGGTGTGGTGGTGGGCCAGTGGGGTGCGGGTGGCCACGGCGCGGCCCAGGGCGCGGGACGCCTGGCCGTCGGCGAGGTCGAGTGCCGTGATGGGTGCGGGGGAGGAGGCGCCGAGCGTCCAGCCGGGCTGCGGGGTGATCCGGTCGCCGCCGGGGACCAGGACCCTGACGGCGTCACGGCCCCGGCCCGCGTCGACCAGGGCCGAGCCGAGGGCGGCCCCCAGCGCCCCGGCGGTGAGCGGGTCGACCGGGCCGTCGCCGCTGCGGCGCGCGTGCACCACCGTCCACTGCTCGGCGCCGCCGAGCAGCGGCGCGACGTCCTGCGGGTCCGCGCCCAGCAGCAGCCGTACGAGGGCGGCCGACCGGCCCGCCGCGTCGGCGCCCTGGTGCGGGGCGGCCAGCAGGGAGAGCAGGACGACAGCGACCCCGGCGATGGTGTGGTCGCCCGCCTCGCGCCGGTCCGTCGCCAGCGCCAGGACGAGGCCCTGCCCGCCGCCCAGCGCGTACGCGGACAGGTGCGCCTCCCGCACAGTGTCGGTCGCGGACGTCGGGGCGGGGCGCGTCACCGTGGAGACCACCCGGGTGAGCCGGGTCAGCGCCGCCCCGATGTCGGGGGCCGGGCGGCGGCCCGCCGCGTGCAACTCCTCGCCGTCGGCGGAGAGCAGCACCGCCCGTCCCTCCAGCTGGGCCGCCAGCTGGTGCAGCACCGCGGGGATCGGGTCCGGCCTGGCCGCCGCCGTGGCCAGGGCCTGCTGGGCCCGGGTCACCCGGCGCAGTTCGCGGTGCCGGGCCTCGGCCATCAGCCGCCACACCGCCCGCGCGATCGCCGTGAACGGGACCTCGGGCGGCACCTCCACCAGCGGCAGCCCATGCCGGTCGCACGCCTCGATCAGCGCCTGTGGCACCGTGTCGAACACCGGCGTCACCCCGAAACCGAGCGCCGCCGCCCCCGCCTCCACCAGCCGGGCCACATAGGCGTCCGGGTCCTTGAGCAGCACCCCGGCGCTGAGCAGCAGCTCGCCGCCGAGCAGATACGGGTACGGGTCGGCCATCTCCGAGGTGTGCACCCACAACAGATCCGCCTCGGCCGGACCCGCGATCCGGTGCAGCCCGAGCTCCTCACGGGCGAGCAGTTCCGTGAGCGGGATCGGGGGCGTGGGGGGAGCGGAGAGGGGAGGGTGACTGGGCGGGGCGACCCCGGCCGAGGCTTCCGGCATGGACGGTCCATCCATCGAGGATTTCAATTATGGATGAAACGTACACTTCAGCGTCGCTTGCGGGCCACCTACCGTCTTCACCACATACGACGAGCGCACATGAGTGAAACGGAGGAAGCCCATGGCTGTCGACTACGCGGTGATCATCGTCTATCTGGCCGGCATGCTCGCCATGGGCTGGTGGGGCATGCGCCGCGCCAAGTCCAAGAGCGAATTCCTGGTGGCCGGGCGCCGCCTCGGCCCCTGGATGTACTCCGGCACGATGGCCGCCATCGTTCTCGGCGGCGCCTCCACCATCGGCGGCGTCGGCCTCGGCTACCAGTACGGGCTGTCCGGCGCCTGGATGGTCTTCACCATCGGCCTCGGACTGCTGGCCCTCTCCGTCTTCTTCTCGGCGCGCATCGCCCGGCTGAAGGTCTACACCGTCTCCGAGATGCTCGACCTGCGCTACGGCGGCCGGGCCGGGCTCATCTCCGGTGTCGTCATGTGGGCGTACACGCTGATGCTCGCGGTCACCTCGACCATCGCCTACGCGACCATCTTCGACGTGCTGTTCGACATGAACCGGACCGTCGCGATCATCCTCGGCGGCACCATCGTCGTCGCGTACTCGACGCTCGGCGGCATGTGGTCGATCACGCTCACCGACATGGTGCAGTTCGTCGTCAAGACCATCGGTGTGCTGCTGCTCCTGCTCCCCATCGCGGTGATCAAGGCGGGCGGCTTCAGCGAGATGAAGGCCAAGCTGCCGACCGAGTACTTCGACCCGCTGGGCATCGGCGGCGAGACGATCTTCACGTACGTGCTGATCTACACCTTCGGCATGCTGATCGGCCAGGACATCTGGCAGCGGGTGTTCACCGCGAAGAGCGACCGGACGGCCCGCTGGGGCGGCACCGTCGCCGGTACGTACTGTCTGGTGTACGCGATCGCGGGCGCCGTCATCGGCACCGCCGCCAAGGTCATGTACCCGAACCTGTCCAGCGCGGACGCCGCGTTCGCCACCATCGTCAAGGACGAACTGCCCGTCGGCGTACGGGGACTGGTCCTGGCCGCCGCGCTGGCCGCGGTGATGTCCACCTCCTCCGGTGCACTGATCGCCTGCGCGACCGTCGCCAACAACGACATCTGGTCCCGGCTGCGGGGCGTCGTGTCGCGGGGCGGCGGCGAGGAGCACGACGAGGTGAAGGGCAACCGCGCCTTCATCCTCCTCATGGGTGTCGCCGTCATCGCCATCGCCATCGCGCTCAACAACGTGGTCGAGGCCCTGACCGTCGCGTACAACCTCCTCGTCGGCGGCCTGCTGGTGCCGATCCTCGGCGGACTGCTGTGGCGCCGCGGAACCGCGGCCGGTGCGCTGGCCGCGGTGTCGGTCGGTGGCGTCGCCGTGATCGGCCTGATGGCGACGTACGGAATCCTCGCCAACGAACCCGTCTACTACGGTCTGCTGGCCTCGCTCGCGGTATATGTGATCGTCTCCCTGGCGACGAAGCCGACCGACGCCGCGGTGCTGGCCGCCTGGCGCGAGCGGCTGGCGGGACGGGGCGCGGAGCCCGCGGAGTCCGCCCCGGAACCGGTCACCACGTAAAGCCTGTGCCGGGGGGCGCCGGGCGGGCCCGATCCTGCCCCGGCCGTCCCCCGGCCCCGCACACTCGAATATCGTACGAACGCCCACAAAGCGCCGCACCACCTCCGCGTCACCCCGCATCGCAACAAGAAAGGCACCCGCCATGAGCAGCAACGAAACGCCGCGCGGTCCCGTCGACTCCTCCCGCGTCCCGCGGTACGCCGGACCCGCGACGTTCGCCCGGCTGCCCCGGCTCGACGAGGTCGGCACGGCCGATGTCGCCGTCGTCGGCGTGCCCTTCGACACGGGTGTCTCCTACCGCCCCGGTGCCCGCTTCGGCGGCAACGCGATCCGTGAGGCGTCGCGCCTCCTGCGTCCGTACAACCCGGCGCAGGACGCCTCGCCGTTCGCTCTCGCGCAGGTCGCCGACGCCGGTGACATCGCCGCGAACCCGTTCAACATCAACGAGGCGGTCGAGACGATCGAGGCCGCGGCCGACGATCTCCTCGCGACCGGCGCCCGTCTGATGACGCTCGGCGGCGACCACACGATCGCGCTGCCGCTGCTGCGTTCCGTCGCGAAGAAGCACGGCCCCGTCGCCCTGCTCCACTTCGACGCCCACCTCGACACCTGGGACACGTACTTCGGCGCCGAGTACACCCACGGCACCCCGTTCCGCCGGGCCGTCGAGGAGGGCATCCTCGACACCTCCGCGCTCTCCCACGTCGGTACCCGCGGCCCGCTCTACGGCAAGCAGGACCTGGACGACGACGCGAAGATGGGCTTCGGCATCGTCACCTCCGCCGACGTCATGCGGCGCGGTGTCGACGAGGTCGCCGACCAGCTCCGTCAGCGCATCGGTGACCGGCCGCTCTACATCTCCATCGACATCGACGTCCTGGACCCGGCGCACGCCCCCGGCACCGGCACCCCCGAGGCCGGCGGACTGACCTCCCGCGAGCTGCTCGAAATCGTCCGCGGCCTGTCCTCCTGCAACCTGGTCTCCGCCGACCTGGTCGAGGTCGCCCCCGCGTACGATCACGCCGAGATCACCTCCGTCGCCGCCTCCCACACGGCGTACGAGCTGACGACGGTCATGTCCCGCCAGATCGCAAAGGCCCGTACGAAGTGAGCCACGACCACCACGACGAGCGGCCGCAGCTGACCCCCGAGCAGATCGCGGCCGCCCTGAACCCGCCGGCCGGGCGCAACGGCGGCGACCTCGTCGTCGAAACCCTCCAGGGCCTCGGCGCGACCACCGTGTTCGGCCTGCCCGGCCAGCACGCGCTGGGCATGTTCGACGCGCTGCGCCGCTCCTCCCTCTCGTACGTCGGGCTGCGCGTCGAGAACAACGCCGGCTTCGCCGCCGACGCGTACGGCCGGATCACCGGGCAAGTGGCGCCTCTGCTGCTCTCCACCGGGCCGGGTGCTCTCACCTCCCTCGCCGCGCTCCAGGAGGCGGCGGCGGCCTCCGCCCCGGTGCTGGCGATCTCCAGCCAGATCCCGACCGCGGGTCTGGGCGGCGGACGCCATGGCTACCTGCACGAACTGCGGGACCAGAAGGCGTCGTTCCGCGATGTCGTGAAGTCGGTCCACCCCGTCCGTACGGCCTCCCAGATCCCGTCGGCGATCGCGGCCGCCTGGGAGTCCGCGCTGACGGCCCCGCACGGGCCGGTCTGGGTCGAGATCCCGCAGGACGTACTCCTCGCCGAGACCACGCTGCCCGTCGTCACGGCGATGGACGCCACCCCGCGCGCACTGCACGCCCGTCCCGAACTGACCGCCGTCGCGGCCGACCTGCTGTCGAAGGCCGAACGCCCGGCGATCATCGCGGGCGGCGGAGTCGTACGCTCCGACGCGTCCGGCAAGCTGCTCGCGCTCGCGGAGAAGCTCGACGCACCCGTCGTCACCACCTTCGGCGGCAAGGGCGCCTTCCCGTGGGAGCACCCGCTCTCGCTCCAGTCCTGGCTGGAGGACCGCTACACGACGGACTTCCTGGAGTCCGCCGACGTCCTGCTGGTCGTCGGCTCCGGACTCGGTGAACTCTCCTCGAACTACCACACGTTCGCCCCGCGCGGCCGGGTGATCCAGATCGAGGCCGACGCCGGGAAGCTGGAGTCCAACCACCCCGCGCTCGGCATCCACGCCGACGCCCGCGAGGCCCTGTCCGACCTCCTCGAAGCGGTCGGCCACCGCGAGGACCCGTCGGCGCCGGAGCGGGTCCGCACGGTCCTCGCAGCGGTACGGGACAGGATCGCCGCCCAGGAACTCACCCTGGAGCAGCAGCTCATCGCCTCGGTCCGCGAGGCGCTGCCCGACACGTCCCCGAGCTTCTGGGACATGACGATCCTGGCCTACTGGGCCTGGTCCGCCTTCGACGCCCGCCACCCGAACACGATGCACTCGGCCCAGGGTGCGGGCGGCCTCGGCTACGGCTTCCCGGCCGCGCTCGGCGCGGCGGCGGCCGACCGTGCGAGGCCGGTCCTGGCGGTCTCCGGCGACGGCGGCGCGATGTACTCGATCGCGGAACTGGCCACGGCCCGCCAGTACGATCTGCCGGTCACCTGGCTGATCGTCGACGACGGCGGCTACGGCATCCTGCGCGAATACATGACGGGCGCCTTCGGCGAGGCCACGGCGACGGAACTCTCCCGCCCCGACTTCGTCGCCCTCGCCGAGTCCTTCGGCGTCCCGGCGGTCCGCACAACCCCCGAGACGCTCGCCGCCGACCTGGCGAAGTCCCTCGCGGAGCCGGGCCCTTCGGTGGTCGTGCTCCCGGCCCTGCTGAGGATGTTCGAGCCGACGCATCTGTAGGAGGCGGGCCGCTCGCTGCCCGCCCGCGCTCCCGGACCCGGATGCGCGGGCGGGCCCGTTCATGCCGCCGACGGGCCGTGCGCCACGGACAGCCGGAACCTGTTTCCCTGTCCAACAGGCCGGTTGCGTAGGGTTGGCGGAGCATTCGATCAAGCGGCCGTCACGGGGGAAGCAATGTCGTTCGACGAGGAATGGGCCGGGCACAAGAACCGGGCGGCGATGCGGCTCAACGGGACCGGCGGCAGCGGCGGGGACGCCGATCTGAAGACGAACCACGCGGGCAAGGCCGCAGCCATCAAGGCCCTGTCGACCGAAATAGAGCCCGACACGGGGACGGCAGGGATCGTCGCCGACGACTCCACCGGGAGCGCGGTGACGGGGTTCAAGGGCTGGGCCACAGCGACCGGCCTCAAGGAGGCGCTGGAAGAGTGGGGCCTGCAGGTGAAGAGCCTCCAGGCGCGACTGGCCAACGACAAGGCCTCCCTCCAGGAGACGAAGCGGAACTACCTCCTCAATGACCACGAGGTCGGCAGCGAGTTGTCGAAGATCGGTGGCACGGGTCCGCTGCTGCAGGGTCCGTACGCGCCGGGCGCGCAAGGCTCCTACCCGGCGGGCGGGCAGCAGTCGCCGCCCGTCTACGGGCCGTACGTACCGAACGCCGACTGACACGCGCACCGCACACCGCATCGCCAAGGCGGAGACGACCAAGGATCTGATGGCGAAGAACATGGCCTCGCACGACCTGATCAACCAGTGGGCGGACGGCCGCGGCAAGGACTACGTGCACGACAAGGCGGTGCAGAACATGCGGGACGAGGCGTCTCAGACGTACATCACCGCACGGACGACGGCGCTGTCGGTACTGGGCAGGGACTGAAACACATGAGTACACAGGACAACGGCGGGCGCGGCGCGCACGGCATGCGCCGCAAGCTGGTGACCGGTGCGTCGGCCGTGGTGGCTCTCGCACTCATCGGCGCAGGGGTGTTCTATGCGACCGGTGGCTACGACGACTGGCGGGCGGACCGCTCCCTGGACCGGGCCTGCGACGGCCTGCTGGACACCTCGGAGCTGAAGGCGCTGCTCGGTGCGGACCGGCTGCACAGCCAGGGTGCGGACCCGGCGCACTGTTCCGTGTCCGATCCCGGCGACGGACGTGCCGCGCTCCGGGTGGAGATCACCCGGGGCGCGGCCCCCGCCAGGCTGCTGGGCACGCTTCGGCGCAACAACCCGCACCTCGGCGGAACGCTGATGTCCCCGGTCGGCAACGGCCGCCCGGCGATCCTGAAGACAGGGACGAGTACGGCGGCGGCCAGTGGGGTCCTGGCCTGCGGGCCGGGCGAGAGCGACAGCCTGACCGTGGTCATGACCGCGGTCCGCGACGGCTCGGGCACGGCGTTCGACCGGCCGGAGCAGCGCGCCCGGCTGGCCCGCGCGCTGACCGGCACCCTCGACCGGACCGCCGAGAAGTGGCACTGCGCCGGCGGATCGTCCGGCAGTGGCCGGATCACCACCGTCCCCGAGGACACCACCCGGACCCTGAAGACCGCCGACCGGACCACCGGCACCTGCAAGGGCATCGCGTCGTCCGCGTACGAGGCGGCCGCGGACGGCCCTGCCCCGGTCGAGGACTGCGTACTCGCCGACGCGTCCGGCACCCGGCTCTTCCAACTGTCCGCCTACTACGGGCCCTTCGCGAAGGCCGCCCGCCTGGAGACCGTCCGCGGCAAGCAGATCCTCACCGAGGCGGGCGGTGCGGACGGGCTGTACTGGACGACCTCGGCCTGCGAGGACGGCGGCGCTGCCCTGTTCAGCGTCGAGCCCCTGTTCGACGAGGAGACGAAGGCCTTCCGCCCGGCGGACCCGAAGCTCCAGCAGGCGGCGCTGCAGACGTTCGCGGAGAACTCGGCGGAACGCCACGGCTGTCCGTCTCCCAGACCGCTCCCGGCCGGCTGAACCGCACGCACGGCACGCACTCCGGGGTCCGCCCCGGCGCCAGGGCAGAGCGTCGGCAGCGCCCCGGGCGTCACAACCCCGTCACATGACCCGTGCCTGGTGCAACTTTTCGTACGCCAGGGAGTCATTCCTTTCGGGCGTGCCGGGGGCGCGCCCGTACAGATGACTCAGGGGACGGAAGCCTCATGACTGGATCCCACATAACCCGCCGTGCGCGGGGCGCGCTGTCCGTCGCGCTCGCCGCGGGCGTGCTCGTACCCGTGGCGCTCGGCGCCGCGCCCGCCGTCGCCGCGACGCCGACGGTGAGCTGCACGTCCGGCAAGGCGGGGCTGGCAGCCAAACTGTCGAAGGACATCACCGCCGCGCTCAAGGGGCGGAAGTCGACGACGGCCGTGGCCCTCTACGACCGGACCACCAAGACGAACTGCTCCCTGCGGGCGACGACGAAGTACGACTCGGCCAGTGTCGTGAAGGCGACCGTGCTGGCGACGCTGCTCTGGGACAACAAGAAGCACAACCGCTATCTCACCCAGCGCGAGATAAACCTCACCACCGCCATGATCACCAAGTCCGACAACAACGCGACCACCAGTCTGTGGAAGCAGCTCGGGGTGACCAAGGTCAAGGCGTTCCTGAAGGCCGCCGGGATGACGCACACCGTGCCCGGCTCCGGTGGCTACTGGGGACTGACCCAGATCACCGCCCAGGACGAGCAGCGGCTGCTGACCCTGCTGACCGCGAAGAACTCCGTGCTGAGCGACAACGCGCGCTCCTACGAGCTGGGCCTGATGCGCAAGGTCGTCTCCTCGCAGCGCTGGGGCACGCCCGCCGGCGCGCCGTCCGGCGTGACCGTCCAGGTCAAGAACGGCTGGCTGCCGCGCGCCACCCACGGCTGGCGGGTCCACAGCATCGGTGCCTTCACGGGCAAGGGGCACGACTACGCGATCACCGTGCTCACCCAGGACAACAAGACGATGAACGACGGCATCAACACCATCCAGGCCGTCGCCCGTGCCGTGCACAAGGACCTCAATCCGGCCGTCGCCGCGAAGACGACCTCCACCATCGCCCCGCCCGCCGCGCCGCAGGAAGCGGTGCCCGCGGTACCGGAGGCACCGGCCGTACGGATGCTCACCGCGACGCCGCAGCCGTAGCCGCAACCGGGCAGCGTGCCGGAGGCCGGCCGTCCGGTCCGGCCTCCGGCACCGGCCGGCCGTCCACCCCCCGAGCGGCCGGTCGTATGCCGGTCGTAGGCAGGACGTCGCACCGGCCTACGACCAAGGGCCCGTCTTTTGTGACAGCGGGATGAAATCCGCTGCCCACCGCGTTGGTGCCTTCCGGTAGAGCAGGTCGAACGGGGAGGTACCGGTGACGGACGCAGGGCACGCGGAGGGCGCGGCGCAGGCCTCGGGCTGGGCTCGGCGGCTGATCGGCTACGCCTGGCGCTACCGGCGCAATGTGCTGCTGGCGCTCGGCTCGTCGCTCGCCGGCATGGCGGTGATGGCGCTCGTCCCGCTGATCACCAAGGTGATCATCGACGATGTCGTCGTCGACCACACGCGTTCCCTCGCCGTCTGGACCGGGCTTCTCGTCGTCGCGGCCGTGCTGGTGTACATATCCACGTACATCCGCCGCTACTACGGTGGCCGGCTCGCCCTCGACGTCCAGCACGACCTCCGTACCGAGATGTACGGGACGATCACCCGCCTCGACGGGAAACGGCAGGACGAGCTGTCCACCGGACAGGTCGTCGGGCGCGCCACCAGCGACCTCCAGCTGATCCAGGGACTTCTGTTCATGCTCCCGATGACCATCGGGAACGTGCTGCTCTTCCTCATCTCCCTGGTGATCATGGCGTGGCTCTCGCCCCTGCTCACCCTGGTCGCGATCGCCGTCGCCCCCGCCCTCTGGTACATCGCCCGCCGTTCCCGCGCCCGCCTCTTCCCCGCCACGTGGTACGCCCAGGGGCAGGCCGCCGCCGTCGCCGGAGTCGTCGACGGGGCCGTCTCCGGAGTCCGGGTCGTCAAGGGCTTCGGACAGGAGGAGCAGGAGACCGGCAAACTGCGCGAGGTCGGCCGCAAGCTGTTCGCCGGACGGCTGCGGACGGTCCGGCTGAACTCCCGGTACACCCCGGCGCTCCAGGCCGTCCCCGCACTCGGCCAGGTCGCGATGCTGGCCCTCGGCGGCTGGCTCGCCACCCGGGGCGAGATCACCCTCGGCACGTTCGTCGCCTTCTCCGCCTACCTCGCCCAGCTCGTCGGCCCGGTCCGGATGCTCGCCATGGTCCTCACCGTCGGACAGCAGGCCCGCGCCGGCGTCGAACGCGTACTGGAACTGATCGACACCGAGCCGGCCATCAAGGACGGCACCAAGGAACTCCCGGCCGACGCCCCCGCGAGCGTCGAGTTCGACGACGTACGGTTCGGCTACGCGGACGACCGCCCCGTCCTCGACGGGTTCTCGCTGACCATCGAGCCCGGTGAGACCGTCGCCGTCGTCGGCGCGTCCGGCAGCGGCAAGTCCACCGTCTCGCTGCTGCTGCCCCGCTTCTACGACGTGACGCACGGCGCCGTCCTGGTCGGCGGCCACGACGTCCGCGAACTGACCCAGAGGTCCCTGCGCGCCGCCATCGGCCTCGTGCCGGAGGACAGCTTCCTGTTCTCCGACACCGTCCGCGCCAACATCGCCTACGGATTCCCGGACGCCACACAGGAACAGATCGAGCAGGCGGCCCGCGCCGCCCAGGCCGACCGGTTCATCGCGGACCTGCCCGAGGGCTACGACACCAAGGTCGGTGAGCACGGACTCACCCTGTCCGGCGGCCAGCGCCAGCGCGTCGCACTCGCCCGCGCCATCCTCACCGACCCCCGGCTGCTCCTCCTCGACGACGCCACCTCCGCCGTCGACGCCCGCGTCGAGCACGAGATCCACGAGGCGCTGCGCCAGGTGATGGCCGGGCGGACGACCCTCCTGATCGCACACCGCCGCTCCACCCTCAATCTCGCCGACCGGATCGCCGTGCTGGACCACGGCAGGCTCGCCGACATCGGTACGCACGAGGAGCTGGAGCGCCGCTGCGCGCTCTACCGGCGGCTGCTCACCGACCCGGACGAGCTCGGCGGCACCTCGCCCGGACACCACCCGCTGACCGCCGCCGTCGACACCACCCCCGAGGACGACCGCGCGCTCCAGGAGGAGCTGGACGCCACGTTCGACGCCGAGCGCGGCATCAGCCCCCACCTGTGGGTCCGCAAGGACGAGCCCCGCGATGCCGGGGCGGCCGGCATGCCCGCGACCCCGGAGCTGCTCGCCCAGGTAGAGGCCCTGCCACCGGCCACCGACACCCCCGACATCGACGAGGCGAGGGCCGTCCGGCCCGAGGAGTCCTACGGGCTGCGCAGGCTGCTGCGAGGCTTCGGGCTGCCGCTCCTGGTGAGCCTGGTACTGGTGGCGGTGGACGCGGGCGCCGGACTCCTGCTGCCCGTACTGATCCGGCACGGCATCGACCAGGGTGTCTCCCGGCTCGCCCTCGGTGCCGTCTGGGCGGCCTCCGCGCTGGCCCTGGTGGTCGTGCTCGCGCAGTGGGCGGCCCAGATCGGCGAGACCCGGATGACGGGCCGCACCGGCGAGCGGGTGCTGTACTCACTGCGGCTGAAGATCTTCGCGCAGCTCCAGCGGCTCGGCCTGGACTACTACGAGCGCGAGCTGACCGGCCGCATCATGACCCGGATGACGACGGACGTAGACGCGCTGTCGACGTTCCTGCAGACCGGTCTGGTCACGGCCTTCGTCTCCGTCGTCACCTTCTTCGGCATCATGGTCGCCCTGCTGGTCCTCGACGTGTCGCTGGCCCTCGTCGTCTTCGCCACGCTGCCCGCGCTGATCGTCGGTACGTTCTTCTTCCGCCGCAAGAGCGTCAAGGCCTACGAGCTGGCCCGCGAACGCATCAGTGTCGTCAACGCCGACCTCCAGGAGTCCGTCTCCGGACTGCGGATCGTGCAGGCGTTCCGCCGCGAGCGCGACGGCGCGGACCGGTTCGCGGAGCGCAGCGACCACTACCGCCGGGCCAGGGTCCGCGGCCAGTGGCTGATATCGGTCTACTTCCCGTTCGTGCAGCTGCTGTCGGCGGTGGCCTCGGCCGCCGTCCTGATCGTCGGCGCGGGCCGGGTCGACCACGGCACGCTCACCACCGGTGCGCTGGTCGCGTACCTCCTCTACATCGATCTGTTCTTCGCCCCGGTGCAGCAGCTCTCCCAGGTCTTCGACGGCTACCAGCAGGCCACCGTCTCCCTCGGCCGCATCCAGGAACTGCTGCGCGAGCCGACCTCCACCGACGAGGCGGACGAACCGCTGGACGTGCTGTCGCTGCGCGGCGAGATCGCCTTCGAGGACGTGTCCTTCGCCTACGGCTCGGGTGACGACGCCGAAGAGGCCCTGATCGGGGTCGACCTGCGGATACCGGCCGGCCAGACGGTCGCGTTCGTCGGTGAGACGGGCGCCGGGAAGTCCACCCTCGTCAAACTCGTCGCCCGGTTCTACGACCCGACGGGCGGCCGGGTCACGGCGGACGGCACCGATCTGCGCCGGCTCGACCTCACCGCGTACCGGCACCGGCTCGGAGTCGTGCCGCAGGAGGCGTACCTCTTCGCCGGTACGGTCCGCGACGCCATCGCGTACGGGCGGCCCGAGGCCACCGACGCGCAGGTGGAGGCGGCGGCGCGGGCGGTGGGCGCCCACGACATGATCGCCACGCTGGACGGCGGGTATCTGCACGAGGTCGCCGAGCGGGGCCGCAACCTCTCGGCCGGTCAGCGTCAGCTCATCGCGCTGGCCCGCGCCGAACTCGTCGACCCGGACGTCCTGCTGCTCGACGAGGCGACCGCCTCCCTCGACCTGGCCAGCGAGGCCCTGGTCAACCAGGCGACCGACCGGCTCACCGGCCGGCGCACCACCCTGGTCGTCGCCCACCGGCTGACCACGGCGGCCCGTGCCGACCGGGTCGTGGTGATGGACCACGGCCGGGTCGTCGAGGACGGCACGCACGACGAACTCCTCGCCCGCGACGGGCACTACGCCGTGCTGTGGCGCACCTTCATCGGGGAGGACGAGCCCGCCGGTGTGTGAACGGCGGGCCCGCCCGCTCCGTTCACCCGCTGATGCCGGAGATCTTGCCGGTCCGCAGGTCCGAGCGCACGGTCAGATACGAGTACGTGGGGTGCTTCCCGTTGCTCCAGGTGAGCCGCACCTTGGACCAGGTGTGGCCCGCGCCGCTGTCGCCGGAGGTGATCCGGAAGGCGATCGGGGTGTTCTGGGCGCGCAGCACACCGTCCGCGTGGTTGCGCCTCTCCCAGGTGTTCAGCTGGGTGCGCAGGTGGGGCGTCAGGTAGAACGACCTCAGGGCGGCGGCGAGCTTGCCGCCGCCCTCAGCCCTGACGGCATCGATGTAGGCGGCGTAGAAGTGGGCCACCTGCTGGTAGGCCGGGGTGCCGGCGTCGCTGCGCACCGGCGCCGCGGCCGTCGGTGCCTGCGAGGCCGACGCGGCGGCCGGGACCACGGAGACGACGGAGAGGAGTGCGGTGGCGAGCAGCGTCCTTGCGACGGCGCGCCGGCCGAGGGGGCCCTGTGCATTGCGGAGTCGGAGCATGGCAGTTCCTGCCTTTCCTGTGGCTCTGCCTGGTGGGAGCCATGCTGCGGCGATTCGGCTGCCCGGGAGGCGGAGCACGCCGGGTGCAACCTTCGGATGGCCTCCTGCGTCGTACGCATGTGTGCGTATGTACCGAGCAAGGGTGCAAATGTTCGATTAGCTGATGGGGCTGCTGGTGATCAGAAGGACCGGAAGGGCCGCAGGGGCTGGGGAGGCCGGAGCGTTCGATGCGGCCGGAGCGGCTGATGCGGTCGTCGACGCGGCCGACGCGGTCGGAACGGCCGGCCGGGGCGGAAGAAGCACCGGCATCGGACGCCGGATGCTCGCGTACCTGTTCGTCCTGCCGCTGGTGACCGTCGGCCTGCTGCTCACCGGCACCGCTGCGAGCAGCGCCCACGCCGCGACGGTCTGCCCCGGACGCCTCGCGAAGGCGGTCCCGTTCATGACCGGCGAGCTGCGCGTCTACAAGAGCCGCTCCTACGCCTGCGCCGTCGCGGTCGCCAAGAAGCCGGGCCCGCGCCGCACGATGTCCGTGACGATCCAGCCGCGCGGCGGCAGCCCTGTCGTCGACAGCGGCAAGTACACCCAGCAGGCCGGTCCGGTGACGGTCCACGCGCTGAACCGGTGCGTCCGGGCCTCGGCCACGATCTCGGGGAAGTCCGGTTCCACGGGCTGGATTCTCTGCTGACGGAGGGCGGGCCGACGGCGGCGGCCGGAGCGGTCGCCGAGGACCGACGGCCCGGGTCCGTGGTTCTCCCCTGGCATCTTTCCCCTGCAACAGGGTCTGGCGGCGCCGGTGTTGCCCCGCTAGGTTCACGACGAATGTTGTGAATCATGGGGAGGGTGCATGCGCAAGGCGCTCAGAGGGTTCCTGTCGCTCGCGGTGCTCATCGGCACGGTGAGTGCGACGGGTGCCTCGGCCGGGGCGGCCACCGCCGCGGAACCGACCGCGTTCCGGAGCACGGCCGTCGGCGACAACGGCACGAGCACGGACATCAAGGACCGCATCCTGGCCATCCCGGGAATGAGCCTCATCGAGGAGAAGCCGTACGCGGGCTACCGCTACTTCGTCCTCAACTACACCCAGCCGATCGACCACCGGCACCCGTCCAAGGGCACCTTCCAGCAGCGCATCACCCTGCTGCACAAGGACACGTCCCGCCCGACGGTCTTCTACACCGGTGGCTACAACGTCTCCACGACCCCCAGCCGCTCCGAGCCGACCCGGATCGTCGACGGCAATCAGGTCTCCCTGGAGTATCGGTTCTTCACCCCGTCCCGCCCGGCGCCCGCCGACTGGTCCAAGCTCGACATCTGGCAGGCCGCCAGCGACCAGCACCGCGTCTTCACCGCGCTGAAGCAGATCTACACCGAGAACTGGCTGACCACCGGCGGCTCCAAGGGCGGCATGACCGCCACGTACTTCGAGCGCTTCTACCCCGAGGACATGGACGGCGTCGTCGCGTACGTCGCGCCCAACGACGTGGTCAACAAGGAGGATTCGGCATACGACCGGTTCTTCGAGAACGTCGGCACCAAGGAGTGCCGCGACAAGCTGAACGGGGTGCAGCGCGAGGCGCTGGTCCGTCGCGGGCCGCTGGAGAAGAAGTACCAGGAGTACGCCGCCGCGAACAGCTACACCTTCGACACCGTCGGCTCGCTCGACCGGGCCTACGAGGCCGTCGTGATGGACTACGTCTGGGCGTACTGGCAGTACAGCCTGCTGTCCGACTGCGACACCATCCCCGCCGACGCCAAGAACGCCCCCGACCAGGCGATCTGGGACTCGATCGACTCGATCTCCGGATTCTCCGCCTACACCGACCAGGGCCTGGAGAAGTACACCCCGTACTACTACCAGGCGGGCACCCAGCTCGGTTCGCCGGACATCAAGCAGCCGTGGCTCGGCAAGCTGAGCCGGTACGGGTACCAGCCGCCGCGCACCTACGTGCCGCGCTCCATCCCGATGAAGTTCCAGCCGTCGGTGATGCGTGACGTCGACACCTGGGTGAAGCACCACGCCAACCACATGCTGTACGTGTACGGGCAGAACGACCCGTGGGGCGCGGAGCGCTTCCGGCTCGGTGCGGGCGCCCGTGACAGCTATGTCATGACCGTGGCGGGCGGCAACCACGGCTCCAACGTGGCAGGGCTCGACGCGGACGACAAGGCGACGGCCACCGCCGCCATTCTGCGCTGGGCGGGCGTCGCGCCGGCCGCCGTGCAGGAGGACCCGGCGAAGGCGAGGCCGCTCGCGAAGTTCGACGCGCGGCTCGACAAGCGGGACGTGACGAGCGAGCGCGGGCTGCGCCCGTGAGCAAGCGGTCCTGATGAGGCCGTCCTCGCGAACGCGGTTCTCGTGAGGACGGCCTCGCAGGGAGGGAAGGGGCTGTGCGTGCGCACAGCCCCTTCCCGGTTCCCGGGTCCTAGTACGTCAGCCCGTGACCGACCGGGTACAGCACCCGCGCCGGATCGTCGGCGCGCTGCACGGGCACCGGCAGGGTGCCCTCCGGCTCCGCGCGGCCCGCGATCACGCGGGCGGCGGCCCGCAGTTCGACATCGGTCCAGGAGTACGTGGCCAGGTTCGCCGCGAACCCGGTCCCGGCCAGCTGGGCGATGTCGTACGGATTGCGGATCGCTACGGTGATCACCGGGATGCCGGTCGCCGCGAGGGCGCTCACCAGGGTGCGCTGCGAGCTGGTCGCCGTGACGTTGTACGTCCCGACGATCACCGCGTCCTTGCCCTGTGCGGCCGCCACCGCCTCGTCGATCTTCGCCTTGGTGGGGGCGGTACCGGTGGACAGCGCCGTTGCCGTGTACCCCAGTTCACCGAAGGCGGTGGCCAGGGTGGTGGTCGGCGGTCCGGTGGTGCCGGACGGGGAGGCCGGGTCGGCGCCGACCACGAGCAGGTTCTTGTGGGACCGCCGCGAGAGCGGCAGCACCGCGCCGTCGTTGGCGAGCAGTGTGGTGGTGCGCTCGGCGATCCGGTCGGCGGCGGCGAGATGGGCCCGTGTCCCGACGGTGTGGTCCACGCCCTTGTGACTCACGAACGGGTCGTCGAACAGCCCGAGCTTCGTCTTCAGCCGCAGAATGCGCAGAATCGATTCCTCGATCCTGGCCTCGCTGATCTCACCGCTCTTCACGGCCTCCAGGACGGCGTTCCAGGAGACGTCCAGGTTCGGCGGGTTGAGCAGCTGGTCGACGCCCGCAAGCAGGGCGAGGACCGGCACGCGCTCGTCGCCGTACTTCGTCCGCACGCCCTCCATGCCGAGCGAGTCGGTCACCACGACCCCGTCGTAGCCGAGCTCCTCGCGCAGGATGCCGGTGAGGATCGGACGGGAGAGCGTCGCCGGGTCCTCGGCCGGATCCAGCGCCGGGACCACGATGTGCGCTGTCATGATCGAGTCGATGCCCGCCGCGATCGCGGCCCGGAACGGTGGCTCGTCCAGCTCTGCCCACTGCTCCCGGGTGTGGCGGATGACGGGCAGGCCGGTGTGGCTGTCGGTGCTGGTGTCGCCGTGGCCCGGGAAGTGCTTGGCGGTCGAGGCGATCCCGCTGCTCTGATACCCCTTCACCTGCGCGGCGACCATCGCCGCGACGGACTGCGGGTCGGAGCCGAAGGACCGTACGCCGATGACCGGGTTGGCCGGGTTGACGTTGACGTCGGCGTCCGGGGCGTAGTTCTGGTTGATGCCGATCGCTGCCAGTTCGGCGCCCGCGATCTGCCCGGCCCGGCGGGCGTCGGAGCGCGAGCCGCCCGCGCCCAGCGCCATCGCGCCGGGCATCAGGGTGGCGGGCTCGCCGACGCGGCAGACGATGCCGTGCTCCTGGTCGGTGGAGACGAGGAGCGGCAGGGGGGTCGGTCCGGAGAGGCCGGCGCGCTGGATGCCGTTGGAGAGGTCGGCGATCTGGTGCGGGTCGCGGGTGTTGTGCGCCCAGGCGAAGTAGATGATTCCGCCGACGTGGTACTTGGCGATCATCTCGGCGGCGGTGCGGACGCCGATCTCGGCCAGGTTGGCGTCGATGTCGGCCTGATCGGGCTCGGTGGCGGAGTGCCCGTACACCCGCATCACGAAGAGCTGCCCGACCTTCTCCTCCAGGGTCATCCGGGAGATGAGCCGCTTGAGGCGCTTGGTGGTGGCGGCTGAGTTCTGCTGCCCGCCGCCGGGCCCGCTGCTCGCGGACCTCTGGGCGGCGAGGGCGCCGGGGGCGATGACGCCGCCGGTGACGGCGACGGCGGCGGTCGCGGCGCTGGCGGTGAGAAGGGTGCGTCTGGAGGTGCGGTGGTGCACGTGAGCTCCTTCGGCCGTACTCGGGGACGAGAGAGAAGGTGAAAGAAACTTCCAAGGAGCACGGATATACAGAAAATAACTTCCGGTCAAGGGTCTGGACCGTTTTGAGCCTGTCCAGTGCTTGAAGGGGCGCCGGTGATTCGGTTCCGTCCGGCGGACGGGGGGCCACGACCAGGCGCGGGGGCGGACTGGAGACGGAGGCGGCCCCCGACAGCGGGGGGCCGCAGCCGTTCCTGGAGCGAGGTCCCCCGTAGCGGCCACCATCATCCGGCTCCGCAGGTAACCAGCGAGTCGGAACCGGGCTCGGACGCTGGAGGTGGAATCCGGGTGGGCGAGACCGAGAAGTGGTGGCCATTCCTGTCGGTGTGCAGAACTTTGCGGCAGTGTACGGCGTGCACGGCCCGCAGGTGCCGCGGTGGGAGACCCGCAGCGCGCCGACGTACGAGCGCGCGGCGCCCCGTTCCGGCACTCCAGGCCGCTTCCCCTTCGCCCCTGTGCTGCGATGGCTGACGCCTCCGCCATTGGCCTCGTCGTCACCGTTGATGGCGTATGGCGCGCCGGTGCCGCCATCTCAAGTTTTGCTCAAGTAATCCAGTAAATGCGCAAAGGGATCCACGAAGTTGTCTAGGTTGTGCAGAGACCCGCCCAGCCCACTGGGCGTCAAGTAGGGGGAATTCACGTGCGAAAAGCAACGATGCGGTACGTTCTCGCTCCAGTCGCGGCCTTGGTCCTCACTGCAGCACTGGGCACTTCGGCCGACGCGGTGGAGGAGTCGGTCGACGTAGCGCCTGAAGAAGTCGCCGCCGACCAAATCGCCACGCAGGAGTCGGCTGACACCGTGGTGGACGGCCCTTCCAAGTCGGCCGTCCTGGTTGCAGTCGATCGTGCTCTTGGTGCTCTGCCCGAGATAGGCGCCGACAGTGATGTAGGGCCCATGCGCTGCGACAACCCGGTCAAGCAGTGGGTCGAAGTGAGCAACATGAAGGACTACCACGTTCCGTCCTGGTGGAACGGCACCAACTTCAAGGACGGTCCGGGCGGATCAATGAGAGTCAGCGTCGAGAAGGCGGGGAAGATCGGGGTCGAGGTCTCCGGTACCGCGGGGGTCAGTGGCAGTGTCATTGTTGCTGAAGTCAAGGCGGAGTACACCGCCAAGGTGGTTTTGGAGGTGGGGGTCACCGTGGGGCATACATACACGCACGCCATCCCCGCAAAGAAGTACGGCCACATGCAGTACGGCTCGTGGGGCAGAAGGGTGAACTGGGCAAAGTACAAGACCAGTTCCGACCGTTGTGGCAAGGTGAAGATCGGCTCAGGCACTGCGAAGCTTCCCACCAGGTCAACCGGCTGGCGATACTGGACGACGAATTCATGATGACCCAACCACGCGCCCTGAGGCGCAGCCTCGCATTCTGTTGTGTCTCTGTAGCGGCCATTGCCCTCGTTGCCGGATGCAGCGACGGCTCCGACGGGGCAAGCGGGCCGAGCTCGCCGAAGAGCAGTCCTGGGCAGCATCGGAAGGACCCTGCCGAAGCGTCCGACCGTGTGGAGAAGAGACTCGGTGAGCAGGTCCAGCAAGCTCTGGGTACGGAGGAGGTCGGTGACAGCGACCCGCTGTTTGTCGAGGCCGGCCTCGAACGTGTCAGCGACGGAGTCCATACCGAGCCGGAACTGACGCGAGGGCGTTCGTACGAGTTGGCGGTCGCCTGCGCCGGAAAGGGCAGAATCACCCTGTCCATAGCCCTGAAGAATCCCGTCCGCCAGACCGTGGAATGTGACGGCGTCCCGCTTCGCCGACGCCTCACGGCCTCGGTGGCCAAGGTCAGCATCGACACCGAGGGGAAGCCGGGGGCTACGGGAATGGTTGCCTGGCGCCTGGACAAGGCCGACAAGTAGGCCGCAGGCCCACCCGGAACCCAGCACGGCGGGCATCTGGATCACCCCGGACCACCGGCCGTCGGGGTCGCCGCCGTGGCTGCTGGACACGCTGCTAGGAGGCGCCTGCGTCCAGGACGGTGGAGCGGGTGGCCTGTCCGGCGGTGGTGACGGCGTTGCGGAGCGGTGGTACGAGGGGCCGGGATCGGCGATCGTGCCGTACGGGCCGGCGGGGGGCGAGTAGGGCGGGGGCTGTTGCCGGGTTGTCGGTGGCGGCCCTCTCGCCGTACAGGCCTGTGGAATGGGAACCGATCCTCAATGCCCATGGAACACCTCCAGCCCCACCGCTGCCCCGTGCGCCTGGAGTGCCGACACGGCCGCCGTGATCGCGGGCCGCCGGGCCGCCTCCGTGCGCCACAACGCGTACAGCCGGCGCACCGGTACGGGGGTGAGCGGCACCGCCACCACTCCCGTCGGCAGCGGCCCCCGTCCCAGCCGGGGGATCATCGCGACCCCGAGACCGGCGGCGAGCAGGGCCAGTTGGGTGTGGTTCTCCTCCGCCTGGTGCCGGATGTCAGGTTCGTAACCCGCCGCGCGCAGCGTCCGTACGAGCCAGTCGTGGCAGACCGTCCCCGGCGGCTGGCAGATCCACCGCTCCTTCGCGAGCTCCTCGCGCCGCACCGCGTCCCGTCCGGCGAGCCGATGGCCCTCGGGCACCAGCAGGTCGCACAGGTCGTCACCGATCACCGCCTGCGCCACGCCGTCGGGAGCGGGCAGCGGGGCGATGTCCCAGTCGTGCGCGACCGCCAGATCGATCACGCCCTTGGCCACCAGGTCGACCGAGAGGTGCGGATCGACCTCGGTCATCCGGACATCCAGGGCGGGGTGGTCCCGGTCCAGCCCGGCCAGCATCCCGGGCAGCAGTCCGCGCGCCGCGGACGCGAACGCGCCGATCGACAGCCGCCCGGTCGGCAGCCCCCTGCGCTCCTCCAGCGTGGTCTCCGCGCGTTCCATGATCGCCAGCAACTGCTGGGCCGTCGCGGCGAGATGGAGCGCCTCCTCGGTCAGCGCCACACCGCGTCCACGGCGTTCGAGGAGCGTCGTGCGGGTCTCCCGTTCCAGCTTGGTGATCTGTTGCGAAACCGCCGACGGGGTGTAGCCGAGCGCGGCCGCCGCGCCCGCGACGGAGCCATGGACGGAGATGGCGTGCAGTGCGCGCAGCCGGGACAGATCGAGCACCGGAACCTCCCGGACGTGGGATCTCGTGATTCATTAGCAACACTCAATTCCACCATGAAGGAATCCGTGCTGGTGCTACATGGTCCGCCCGGGTGATCCTCGGTGCATGCGTCCCCTCCACATCGCCCTGGCCGCCCTGGTGGCCGCCGTCTGGGGTGTCAATTTCGTCGTCATCGAGATCGGCCTCGGGCACTTCCCGCCGCTGCTCTTCTCCGCCCTGCGCTTCCTGGTCGCCGCGCTGCCCGCGGTCTTCTTCGTCGGCCGGCCCAAGGTCGCCTGGAAGTGGATCGTGGGGGTCGGGCTCGTTCTCGGAGTGGCGAAGTTCGGTCTGCTCTTCATCGGCATGGACCGGGGCATGCCCGCCGGCCTCTCCTCCCTGGTGCTCCAGGTCCAGGCGGTCTTCACGGCCCTCTTCGCGGCGCTCGCGCTGGGCGAACGTCCGGGAAGAATACGGATGTCGGGGATGGCGGTGGCGCTGGCGGGCATCGGCGTGGCTGCGGTCGACGAGGGCGCGAGCGGGCCCGTGCTCGCCTTCTTCCTGGTGATCGCGGCGGCGGCCTGCTGGGGTGTGTCCAACGTGCTGACCCGCAAGGCCGCGCCGCCCGACTCCCTCAACTTCATGGTCTGGGTCTCGACCGTCCCCGTGCTCCCCCTGCTCGGCCTCTCGCTCCTCTTCGAGGGCTGGGACCGCGACGTCGACGCGCTGGCCGCGCTCGACTGGAGCGGCGTCGGAATCATCGTCTACGTCGCCTGGATCACCACCGTCTTCGGCTTCGGGGCCTGGGGCTTCCTGCTGCGCCACCACCCGGCGTCGTCGGTGGCCCCGTTCACCCTGCTCGTCCCGGTCTTCGGGATGTCGTCGGCCGCACTGCTGCTGGGCGAGTCGGTGAGCCCGCTGCGGTGGTGCGCGGCGGCGCTGCTGGTGGGCGGGGTGGCCCTGACGTCGCTGGCGGGGGCGCGCCGGACCAGCGCCGCGGTACCGGCGACGCCGGAAGGGATGCCGGAACCGGAATCGGAGCAGGCACAGCAACCGGAGCAGGAACCGGAATCGGAGCAGGCACAGCAACCGGAGCCGCGGCCGAAGGCGCGGGCCTGAACACGACCGCGACCGCGACTGCGCGGTGCCTGTGCCCGTGCCTGTGCCCGCGTCCGCCTACGACTTGGGCGCCCCCAGCCGCAGCAGATGTTCCCGTCCCGCGCTGAGCAGCCCCGGCAACTCGGCCGCGCCCGGGTGCCACCGCTTCTCGTACTCCCAGCAGACCCAGCTGTCCGGGTCCAGCGTGTCCAGGCAGTCCCGCAGGGGCAGCACGCCGGCGCCCAGCGCCAGTGGTTCGGTGTCCTCGGCCGACGCGATGTCCTTCACCTGTACGTAGGCCAGGTGCGGGGCCAGCACGGCGTGGCTGGCGGCCGGTTCCTCGCCCGCCAGCCAGGTGTGCATGATGTCCCACAGCGCCCCGACCTGCCGGTGCCCGACCGTTCCGACGATCCGGGCCACGTCCGCGCCCGCCCGGTGCGAGTCATGGGTCTCCAGCAGGATCCGTACGCCCCGGTCGGCGGCGTGCGGAGCGGCGGCGCCCAGCCGCCGGGCGGCGGTCGCGTCGGCCGCGGCGGGGTCCTGGTCGCCGCCGCCCGGGAAGACCCGGACGTACTGCGCGCCGAGGTCGTGGGCCAGTTCCACCAGCCCGGCGAGTTCGTCCAGCACGGGCCGGTCGTCCCCCTCGGCGGCGACCCGGACGTACCCCGCGACGGTCAGGATCTCGACGCCGCCCCTCTCGAACTCCTCGACGACGTCGGCGCGTCGGAGTGCCGAAAGACCCGGATGCACCGGCTCCTCGGGGTGGGCGCGCAGTTCCACCCCCTGATAACCGTGCTCGGCGGCGAGCCGGACGACCTCGGCCATCGGCATCCCCGGGACTCCGAGGGTCGAGAAGGCGAGCTTCATGTGCGGTGTTCCTTCCGTCGGTACGTGCCACCGCCCTGCGTGGACCGGACGGTGGCCGGCACATCATGGCCCCGGGACCTGCCCTGCCGGTACCACCGGCCCCGGGCGGAGCCTCACACCGCCCGCGGTGGTGCCGTCGACCCCCGCACCATCAGTTCGGCCGCGATCGTCGCGATGCCTCCCGGCGGCGGCGCCTCCTTGCCCATCGCCAGCCGCCCCGCCCGTGCGCCCGCCTCGAAGAGCGGCAGTCGTACGGTCGTCAGCGCCGGGACCGCGTCCACCGAGAACGGCAGATCGTCGAATCCCGCCACCGAGACGTCCTCGGGGATGCGCAGGCCCTGGTCCCGGATCGCCGCACTGGCGCCCAGTGCCACCGTGTCGTTGGCGGCGACGACGGCCGTCACCCCGGGTTCGCGGCGCAGGAGTTCGAGGGTCGCGTCATAGCCGGAGCGGCGGTCGTAGGGGCCGTGGACGGTGAGCCGGTCCTGCTCCCCCGCGCCCACCTCGTCGCCGATGAGCCCCGCCGCCCGCATCGCGGCGCGGTGGCCCTCGAGGCGGTGGCGGGTCGTCGTCCGCTCCAACGGGCCCGCGACATAGCCGATCCGCCGGTGGCCGAGCGAGAGCAGATGCTCGGTGAGACGTCGCCCGCCGCCGCGGTTGTCGAAGGCGAGCGAGGCCACGACCGCCTCGCTGCCCGGCAGCGGGGGCCGCCCGCACAGCACCACCCGGG
This sequence comes from Streptomyces sp. NPDC014727, assembly GCF_043083485.1. Taxonomy (NCBI): domain Bacteria; kingdom Bacillati; phylum Actinomycetota; class Actinomycetes; order Kitasatosporales; family Streptomycetaceae; genus Streptomyces; species Streptomyces sp. NPDC014727. The sequence goes on from NZ_JBIBYR010000005.1 coordinate 97,050, forward strand.
TGCCCGCGTCCGCGAGTTTCGTCAGCTTGGCGGAGACCGCCGCCCGGTGCGCCGGGTCCTCCACGGCGCCGCCGGTCAGGACGACGGCGGCGGCGCGCTGGCGCTGGAGGAGAGTGAGATAGGTCAGCTCGCGCTCCGGGGAGCCGCCGGTGTTGCAGATGACGGCGAGCTTCTCGCCGCCCGCTCGGCCGGAACCGTCCCCGGGCCCGCCGATCTCGGTCTGCGCCGCCCCCGCCATGATCCCGAAGAACGGGTCGGCGATGTCGTTGACCAGGATGCCGACCAGGTCGGACGTGGCCGCGGCCAGTGAACTCGCGGGCCCGTTGAGTACATAGTCCAGGTCGTCCACCGCGCGCAGTACCCGCTCCCGGGTGGACGCGGCCACCGGGTAGTTGCCGTTCAGCACGCGGGAGACGGTGGCCGGGGACACCCGGGCGCGGGCCGCCACATCAGCCAGGGTGACTGTCATCGCTTTTCTCCGAGGAGTGTCGGGGGTGAGAGGAGTGAGAGAGGTTGCCGGCGCGCCCCCTCTTGTCCGGGCCGCTGTCGGCAGGCTAGCGTCATCTCCGATAGAAAGCGCTTGCTACGAGTGTATGGAGGAAACTTTCGTGACACGCAGGACAGTGCGCATTGCCATGAACGGCGTCACGGGTCGCATGGGACACCGGCAGCACCTGGTGCGCTCGATCCTCGCCATCCGCGAGCAGGGCGGCCTGGACCTCGGAGACGGTGACGTGCTGTGGCCCGAGCCCGTCCTGGTCGGCCGCCGCGCGCATGCGCTGGAGGAGCTCGCCGCGCAGCACGGTCTGACCGAGTGGTCGACCGACCTCGACGCGGTTCTCGCCGACGAGACCATCGACATCTACTTCGACGCCCAGGTCACCTCGGCCCGCGTCGAGGCGATCAAGAAGGCGATCGCCGCGGGGAAGCACATCTACACCGAGAAGCCCACCGCCACGGACGTCGAGGGTGCCCTGGAGCTGGCCCGGCTGGCCCGTGACGCGGGGATCAAGCACGGCGTCGTCCAGGACAAGATCTTCCTGCCGGGCCTGCTGAAGCTGAAGCGCCTCATCGACGGCGGCTTCTTCGGCGAGATCCTCTCCGTGCGCGGCGAGTTCGGCTACTGGGTCTTCGAGGGCGACTGGCAGGAGGCCCAGCGCCCGTCCTGGAACTACCGTGCCGAGGACGGCGGCGGCATCGTCGTCGACATGTTCCCGCACTGGGAGTACGTGCTCCACGAGCTGTTCGGCCGGGTCTCCACCGTCCAGGCGCACGTCCAGACGCACATCCCGCAGCGCTGGGACGAGCGCGGCAAGCCGTATGCCGCCACCGCCGACGACGCCGCGTACGGCATCTTCCAGCTGGAGAGCGGCGCCGTCGCGCAGATCAACTCCTCCTGGACGGTCCGCGTCAACCGCGATGAACTCGTCGAGTTCCAGGTCGACGGAACGCACGGCTCCGCCGTCGCCGGACTCCGCAACTGCCGCGTCCAGCACCGCTCGGCCACCCCCAAGCCGGTCTGGAACCCGGACCTCCCGGTCACCGAGTCGTTCCGCGACCAGTGGCAGGAGATGCCCGACAACGCCGTCTTCGACAACGGCTTCAAGGCCCAGTGGGAGCTCTTCCTGCGCCACATCGCTCTCGACGAGCCGTACACCTGGGACCTGATGGCCGGTGCCCGCGGAGTGCAGCTCGCCGAACTGGGCCTGAAGTCCTCCGTCGAGGGCCGCCGCCTCGACGTGCCGGAGCTGACGCTGTGAGGAGCCACCCGGCGTGCAGGGCGACGGAGCCGATCCGTTGACCGGCCACCTCGCGTACGGGACGTCGGAGGCGATCCCGTGACCATCCACCCCGCGTACGGAGCATCGGAGCCGACCCCGTGACCATCCACCTCCCGCAGGGCCTGTACGAGCCCCGCGCCACCCCGCTCGACCTCGCCCCCGGCGGCGCGCCGCTCGCCTCCCGTACGGTCTTCTCCGCCGCCCATGTCGTCGCCGACCCGTTCGCGGACATCAGCCCCGACTCACCGGCCGCCGTCGACTGGGACGCCACCCTCGCCTTCCGCCGTCATCTCTGGTCGCACGGTCTCGGCGTCGCCGAGGCCATGGACACCGCCCAGCGCGGCATGGGCCTGGACTGGGCGGGCGCGGCGGAACTGATCCGCCGTTCCGCCGCCGAGGCGAAGGCCGTCGGAGGCCGTATCGCCTGTGGTGTCGGCACCGACCAGCTCCCCGCCGGCCCGGCCTCGCTCGCCGAGGTGAGGGCCGCGTACGAGGAGCAGCTCACGCTCGTCGAGGAGAGCGGCGCCCAGGCCATCCTGATGGCCTCCCGTGCGCTCGCCGCCGCGGCGAAGGGGCCCGAGGACTACCTGGAGACGTACGCGCACCTGCTGCGCCAGGCCTCCGAACCGGTCGTCCTGCACTGGCTCGGCCCGATGTTCGACCCGGCGCTGGAGGGCTACTGGGGCTCGTCGGACCTGGACGCCGCCACCGACACGTTCCTGAAGGTCATCGCCGAGCACCCGGACAAGGTCGACGGGATCAAGATCTCGCTCCTGGACGCCGAGCGCGAGATCGACGTACGCCGCCGCCTGCCCGGCGGGGTCCGCTGCTACACCGGCGATGACTTCAACTACCCCGAGCTGATCGCGGGCGACGACCGGGGCTTCAGTCACGCCCTGCTCGGCATCTTCGACCCGCTGGGTCCGCTGGCCGCCCACGCCGTACGCGTCCTGGACACCGGCGACACCCAGGGCTTCCGCGAGCTTCTCGACCCGACGGTCGAACTGTCCCGCCACCTCTTCCGGGCGCCCACCCGCTTCTACAAGACGGGCGTGGTGTTCCTCGCGTGGCTCGCCGGGCACCAGGACCACTTCACCATGGTCGGCGGCCTGCAGTCCGCCCGCTCGCTGCCGCATCTGGCGAAGGCGTACGAACTCGCCGACCGACTGGGCCTGTTCCCCGATCCGGAACTGGCCGAGTCCCGGATGCGCGCCCTGCTCACGGTCAACGGAGGCACCCGATGAGCGACGGCCGTCTCTCCATCAATCAGGAGACCATCAAGCAGTGGTCGCTGCCTGAACTGGCTGAGGGCTGCGCCAAGGCGGGCATCGACAAGGTGGGCCTGTGGCGGGCCCCCGTCCAGGAGTACGGCGTGGAGCGCACGGCCGCCCTGCTCGCCGACAACGGACTGACCGTCACCAGCCTCTGCCGGGGCGGCTTCTTCACCGCCCTCGACCCGGCGGAGCGGGCCCGCGCCCTGGACGACAACCGCGCCGCGATCGACGAGGCGGCGGCCCTGTCCACCGACACCCTGGTCCTCGTCTCCGGCGGCCTCCCGGCAGGCAGCAAGGACCTGCACGGCGCCCGCGAACGCATCGCGGACGCCCTGGGGCAGCTCACGCCGTACGCGGCCGAGCGCGGCGTACGTCTCGCGATCGAACCGCTGCACCCGATGTTCGCCTCGGACCGCTGCGTCGTCTCCACGCTCTCCCAGGCCCTGGACATCGCGGAACGCTTCCCCGCCGACCAGGTGGGGGTGGTCGTCGACACGTACCACGTCTGGTGGGACGACCAGGCACCCGCCCAGATCGCCCGCGCGGGCGCGGCCGGCCGCATCCACTCCTTCCAGCTGGCCGACTGGATCACCCCGCTCCCGGCGGGCGTCCTGCTCGGCCGGGGGCAACTGGGCGACGGAGCCGTGGACTTCCGCGCTTTCCGCTCCCTGGTCGAGGCCGCCGGCTTCGACGGCCCGATCGAGGTGGAGATCTTCAACGAGGGCCTCTGGGCCCGCGACGGCGCCGAAGTCCTCGCCGAGGTCGCGTCCCGCTACGCCGAACACGCCTGCTGAAAGGGCCTTTTTGCCATCAGGGTAAAGAGATCGTCAAGGCGTGCAACCGTCCAGCACCCCGCCGAGTCATATCTGTCGTCGGGTGCTTCCGGGGAGGGATCCGGGGGGATCGGGAAGCCCTGACGGTGGGGGAAAGCGAGGGGGTCCGGTCTGCTGACCGGACCCCATTCCGCGTCTCCGGGCCTCTCATGCGGATTCCCGCGCTGCCGAACTCGTCCCTGTGGATTCCCGTACCCTGGAACTCGTCCCTGCGGATTCCCGCACTGCCAGGTCGTCCCGTTCAGGAGAGACCGCCTCGCCACAAGCCGATCAGTAGGCCGAGTTGACGTTGTCGATCGAGCCGTAGCGGTGGGCCGCGTAGTTGCAGGCGGCGGTGATGTTGGCGACCGGGTCGTAGATGTTCCACGAGGTGCCGGGGACGTGGTACGCCTTGAAGGTCGGGTCGATGACCTGGAGCAGTCCCTTGGACGGGATGCCCTTGGCGGCGTTGGAGTCCCAGTTGTTGATGGCGTTCGGGTTGCCGCTCGACTCGCGCATCAGGTTGCGGTGGATGCCGTTGTAGGAGCCCGGGATGCCCTGGGCGCGCATGACCTCCAGTGACTGGTTGATCCAGGTGTCGACGCTGCCGCCGAACCGGGCGGGGGCGGCGGCCGAGGCGGCCGGGGCGCCGGCGAGAGAACCGGCGACGACTGCGGCACCGGCGGCGGCCATGCCGAGCGAGATCTTCTTCGTCCGGGTCATGTGAGCGAACTTCTTGGACATCGCGGAGAGCTGCATTGGAAATTACCTCTTCCGTGGGGATGTCGGGAATTGTTAAGCGAGTTCCAAACTCCGGTCAATGACCCCCTTTACTATCGGGTTACGTACAGGGGATCAGTATCAGTGTGCGAAATCGCCGCAAAGGAGCCATCAAATGGGTTCTTTGTCCTACTAAGTCGCATCATGGTGACGCACGTCATATCGCCCGTATCACGCGACAGAAGTGTCAATTGCACCCAAACCGGACACGGGTGTATTGCCTGCGCCGAGCGAAAACTTCTCTATTCACCCCCGTGCAAGGAATGAAAAGCGCGGCGCAATGGAAGCGCGGTCGATCCATTCGGAACGGCCTTGGGGGGCAGGGCTGGAAATGGGAAGGCCCCTGGACTCGTCCAGGGGCCCGCGCTCCTCCATGACCGGAGCCCTTCCGCCGACAGGAGCCTGTGACTGTCGGCGGCAGCCGCGCGCAGCCTGTCGGCCGAGGCGACTACGGGTCCCGTCGGCGCCCCTGGACGGTCACGCGCTGCGGCGGCGCAGGGTGAGCCATGTGTGCCTTGCCGCCTGGCCGGGCTCCTCCGTGGCCCGCAGCTCGACCAGCTCGGGGAACCGGGCACGCAGTTCCGACTCGAGACGGGAGTGGAGGGTGAACCCGGCGGCCGGGCAGTGCGTGCACGTGCCCGCCATCCGCACCTCCGCGTGCCGGTCGTGGGCGGACACGATCCTCACTTCGCCACCGTGGGAGCGGATGTAGTCCCCGACGGATCCGTCCAGGACGTCTTGCAGCGCGGCGCGCAGCATGTCGTCCTCGGTGACCATCTCGGCCGGCCACCACCGCTGAGGGTGCTGGAGTGCGGCGCTGAGCGCGTCGCGCACTCGCGCTCCCGTGCCGGACCAGCTCCGGCCGTCGGCGAGCCGGATCACCACCGCCTGTGTCTCCACCTCGATGGAGGCGACGTCTTCGCAGCGGAGCATCTTCCCGAGCTCGTCCGGTGCGTCGGCGATCTCTCCGACGACCGGCAGCGTGCCGGCAGGGATCACCCAGCGGACGGCCTGCGGGTCGGCCGTGGCCTCGGGGTGCATGGGGACGACGCTCATGCCAGCAGTCCTACGAGGGTGTGCGTCAGGAAGGCCATGGTCCAGGCCAGCACGAACATGTAGCTGAAGGCGACTGCGGGCCATCTCCACGAGCCGGTCTCACGGCGCATGACCCCGATGGTCGACATGCATTGCAGCGCGTAGAGGAAGAAGACCAGCAAGGCGGCCGTCGTGGCCGGAGTGAAGAGCTTCTGTCCCTGATGGGGCCCGTCGGTGTACGTCATGTGTGCCAGGGTTTCGGCCGGCTGGTCGGGGTTCTGGGCGGCAGCGACCTGGCCGAGGGTGGCGACGAACACCTCGCGGGCGGACAGCGATCCCAGCACGCCGATGTTGATCCGCCAGTCGAAGCCGAGGGGTTCGAAGACGGGTTCGATGGCGTGACCGATGTCGGCGGCGTAGCTGTGGTTGACCTCATAGGCCGAGACCGCGGTCCGGTCGGCCGGGTCGACCCCGGCGGAGCGCAGTTGCGCATCGCTGTGCATGGGCAGGCTGAGCAGCAGCCACAGCCCGATGGTGACGAACAGGATGATCCGGCCGACCTTGTACAGGAAGCCCTTGCAGGCACTCCAGACGGCGTCCGCCACCGACCGCAGCCGCGGCAGCCGGTACGACGGCATCTCCATGTAGAACGGCAGCACCGGCCCGCCCCGGCTGCTGAACCGTTTGAAGACCCAGGCCGTCGCCATGGCCGAGAGCGCGCCGACGAGGTACAGGGCGAACATGACGAGGCCCTGGGCGCCGAAGGGCCCGACCCTGGTGTCGGGACTCACGAGCAGGCCGGTCAGCAGCACATAGACCGTCAGGCGCGCCGAGCAGGTCATCAGCGGCGCGCCCATCATGGTCGCGAAGCGGTCCTTGGCCGACGGGAGGGAGCGGGTGGCCATGATGCCCGGGATGGCGCAGGCGAGAGAGGAGAGCAGGGCGACGAACGCCCGGCCCTCCAGCCCGGCCTTGGCCATGAGCCGGTCCATCAGGAATGCCGCGCGGGAGAGGTAGCCGCTGCCCTCCAGCAGCGAGATCATCAGGAACAGCAGGGCGATCTGTGGCAGGAAGACCAGGACGCCGCCCACGCCGCCGATCAGGGCGCTGCCCAGGAAGCCGGAGAGCAGCGGGTTCGAGACGTATTCGGTGACCAGCGTGCCGAGCCGGTCGAAGAGGCTCTGCACCGCATCCTGCAGCGGTGTCGCGACGGTGAAGATGATCTGGAAGAACGCGAACATGGTCGCGAAGAAGATGAGCGTGCCCCACAGCGGGTGCAACAGCACGGAATCGATGCGCCGCGTGCGGCGGTCGACCTCGGGTACCTCGTAGCCCGCGCTCTGCAGCAGCGACTCCACCCAGGCCCACCTCTGTGAGGGATCGGTGGGCGGCGGAACGACCGGCCGCTCCCACGCGGCCGAGTCGAGCAGCATGGACTGCAACTGCGCCAGGTCGTTGCGTGACCCGCTCGTCACCCCGACGACCGGCACACCCAGAGCACGACGCAGGGCCGAGACGTCAAGGGTGCCGCCGCGACGGGCCAGTTCGTCACGGAAGGTGAGTACCACACAGATCGGCAGGCCTGTCTGCATGACTTGGGCGAGCAGCCCGAGGGAACGACGCAGCGTCGTCGCGTCGATCGTGACGAGAATCCCATCGGGTGTGCCGATGCCCGGGTTGTCCGGGTCGAGCGCATCGGCGACGACCTGCTCGTCCGGGCTGATCGGGTCGAGACTGTAGGTGCCCGGCAGGTCCTCGATGACCACCTCGTGCTCGCCGACACGCGCCATCCCCTCGTAGCGCGCGACGGTCACACCGGGGTAGTTGCCGGTCTTGGTCCGCAGGCCGGTCAGGGCATTGAAAAGCGTGCTCTTGCCCGAGTTCGGACTGCCGACCAGAGCCAGACGAGTCTTGCCGGTGACCGTCTGGGCCACCGGGCCGCAGTGTGCGCTCATGCAATGCGCCGTACATGAATGCCGACGGCCTGCGCTTTGCGCAGTGCCACCTCGTACTCCGCGATCTGGAAGACAACAGGGTCGCCGAGCGGCGCCTTCCGCAGCACGGTGACCTCCGCGCCGGGGGCGAACCCCAAGTCGAACAGTCGTCGCGCGGTGCTCGGCTCGACCGACTCGTCGATGTCGATCACCTGGCCACTCATCCCGGGCCGCAGGTCGGCCAGTCGCGCGTCCCCCGCTGAATCCGCCGGCGCGGACGGACCGCTCTTGAGGCGCGCACCCAACTGCAATGAGACCATCGACATCCTCAATCCCGGGACCCCTGAGCAACTTAGGGCAGGCTAACCATTTCTCCCGGTAGTAGCAATATGGGCCCTTTCCCGACGCCGGACCCCAGGGAAGGCCGCGGAACTCAGACCGCCGCAACAAGATCGCGCACGACGCGGGCCTGGTGGACGGAGACCCGGCGGAGGCAGCCCCGGTGATCACTGCCGCTGTCAGTCCCTCGTGCCAGGCTGTCGCCCATGAGTACTCCCGACCGCGTCATGCCACCCCTGGACGCTGACGAGCGGACCTCCCTGGCGAGCTGGCTGGACTTCTACCGCACCACCCTCGCCCAGAAGTGCGAGGGCCTCGACGACGAGCGGTTGCGTGAGGCATCCGTCGAGCCGTCGCCGATCAGCCTGCTCGGCCTTGTCCAGCACATGGCGGAGGTCGAGCGGAACTGGTTCCGTCGTGTCCTGGTTCAGGAGGACGCGCCGCCGATCTTCACCCCCGATGCCGAACCGTCGGGGCATGACGGCGGGTTCGACCTCGTCGAGGGGGCCGGCTACGAACAGGCGCTGTCGGCATGGCAGGCCGAGGTGGAGCGGGCCAGGGCGAACTGTGCCGCCCGGTCCCTCGACGACACCAGCCCGTTCATGGGCGGTCAGGTCACCCTGCGCTGGATCTACACCCACATGATCGGTGAGTACGCCCGCCACTGCGGGCACGCCGACCTCGTCCGCGAGCGCATCGACGGCCGGACGGGGGCCTGAGAGCCGGCCTGACCGGCCGGGAGAAGCTGCCCGACATGCCGGACGTGGTGAAGGTGGACTATGTGAAGCCGCACCGAAGCGGCGGTCCGGTGGGTCGCGGCGTGAGTGGGCGAGGAGGCGTGATGCGAACCAGCGACGAGATCTATCACCGGGTCCGCTGGGATCCGCGGTTCGACCCGGCCCGGTTCGTGCTGGGGATCAGCCGACGTGAGGGTGCCTGCACACGCATCCCGCTGCTTTCGTTCGTGCCCGGGGGCGACATCCCTTGGCACCGGGTGGTGTTCATCGAGGCGGACGGCGAGGTGGTCTGGGACCGGGCCATGGGCGTGGACCGCATCGATGCGTCGGGCGCCGGCCGGGCGCGGGACCCGCAGGCGGACCCGGGCTTCGACACGAGCTCCGGCAGGGGCGATCTTGTCGGCGTCCTCGACGTGCCCCCGACGGCCCGCACAGCGGTGGCCTGGATTCCGCCTGCGGAGCTGTGGCCGCCGATCCAGGACATCCGCCGGGATCACGATCCGCAGATCCACCGATGGCCGCCGCACGTCAATGTGCTCTTCGGCTTCGTGCCGGAGTCCGACTTCGAGCGGGCCGCCCCGCTGCTTGCCGCGGCGACGGCCGAGACGCCGGTCTTCACCGCCCGGCTGTACGGGGTGCGCACCTTCCGGCACAGGGCGTACTCCACCGTGTGGCTCGACCCGGCGGCAGCCGGCCAGGCGCCGTGGGCCGACCTGCACCGCATGCTGCAGCAGCGGTTCCCGCGCTGCAGTGGGCCCGCCGAGAACTTCACCCCACATCTGTCCCTGGGCCGGACCCGGGATCCGCGGCGAGTCACCGCCGACTGTGTCACCCGGCTCGACACCATGGCGGCGACAGTCCGGGAAGTCGTCCTGCTCTCACGCAGGGGCGACGGGCCGATGCGGCCACGGGCCACGGTCGCCCTGGGAACGGGCGAGGTCCGCCGGCTGCCCGAGCCCGGCCCCGGAGCGCCGGGCCCGGAGGACACGGCATGGCTCTCCGGGATCACCGACAGATGAGGCCATGGCCGGCTGGGGCAGAGCGCCGCCGGACAGCAGCTTCCCAAGGCGTTCCGACACCGCGGCGAGGTGCCGTAGCTGTCGTCGTGCGCCCGCCAGGGATTACGGGACAGCCCTCAGCCGCTGGTACGACCGCCCTCCTCGGCGAGCGTCTTGATGCCCTGGAGGGTGGTCTCCATCCCGGCACGCAGTTCCTTCAGCCGGAAGGCGATCACCTCCCGCTCCCGGTCCGGCCGGCTCTCGATGGCTGCGGTGATCCCGCTGCGGCCCGGACCGAGGCGGACCGCCTGCCGCAGCCGGGTGCCCGAACCCTCGGCCTCGATCTCGTAGCGCCAGGTCGCCATGGACCGCGCCGGGTCCAGCGTCACCTCGCCGTATCGGCCGTCCGCGTCCATGACGGCCCAGGCGAACACGCGTGGTTCGTCCGCCTCGATCACGTGGGAGACGGTCCGCCACTCGCCGAGCATCCGGTGGTGGTTGAAGCCCTCGAAGCGTGCGCCCACCACGGGCCCGTTCGCCCCGTCGAGCCAGGCGACGCACCGCAACTCCGGGCTGAACCGGGCCGGCAGGCGGATGTCCGTCACCAGCTCCCAGACCCGTGGTACGGCTGCCTCGACATGGACAACACTGTGCACGCTCGGACCATCGACGTATACCAAGGCGTCCTCCTCACACCGGAGTTGCTGATCATTCCGATCCTGGACCATGGACGCATCCTGGACCATGGACGCAACAGGCCCTGGCCCGGCTGTGCTCCCGGCGGTCCGGACAGCGCTGCTCAGGCGCCGTCACCACAGGAAACGGGCGACCTCCGAGGCCGGGAATGCGTTGTCGGTGGGAACCGATAGCGTCGGACCATGTCCAACATGGCCGTCCTCGAAGGTGTGCTTGAGCGGATCACCTACGCCAACGAGGAGAACGGGTACACGGTCGCGCGCGTCGACACGGGCCGGGGCGCGGGTGATCTGCTGACCGTCGTCGGCTCGCTGCTCGGCGCACAGGTCGGCGAGTCCCTGCGGATGGAGGGCCGCTGGAGTTCGCACTCCCAGTACGGCAAGCAGTTCACGGTGGAGAACTACACGACCGTGCTGCCCGCCACCATCCAGGGCATCCGCCGGTATCTCGGCTCCGGGCTGATCAAGGGCATCGGACCGGTGATGGCGGACCGGATCACCACGCACTTCGGTGTCGACACCCTCGACATCATCGAGCAGGAGCCGAAGCGGCTGGTCGAGGTCCCCGGGCTCGGGCCGAAGCGGACGAAGATGATCGCCGCCGCCTGGGAGGAGCAGAAGGCGATCAAGGAGGTGATGGTCTTCCTCCAGGGGGTCGGTGTCTCCACCTCCATCGCCGTCCGCATCTACAAGAAGTACGAGGACGCCTCGATCTCCGTGGTGAAGAACCAGCCCTACCGGCTGGCCGCCGACGTCTGGGGCATCGGCTTCCTCACCGCCGACAGGATCGCCCAGGCCGTCGGCATCCCGCACGACAGCCCGGAGCGGGTCAAGGCCGGTCTGCAGTACGCGCTGTCGCAATCCACCGACCAGGGACACTGCTTCCTCCCCGAGGAGCGGCTGATCGCCGACGGCGTGAAGCTGCTCCAGGTCGATACGGGGCTGGTCATCGAGTGCCTCGCGGAACTGGCCGAGGACCCGGAGGGCGTCGTACGGGAGAAGGTGCCGTCGCCCGAGGGCGGCGAACTGGTCACCGCGATCTACCTCGTGCCGTTCCACCGGGCCGAAGTCGCCCTCGCCGCCCAGGTGCAGCGGCTGCTGCGGACGCCGGAGGAGCGGATGCCGGCCTTCGCGGACGTGGACTGGGACAAGGCGCTGGCCTGGCTCGCCACACGTACGGGCGCGGATCTGGCCCCCGAACAGGAGGCCGCGGTACGGCTCGCGCTCAGCCGCAAGGTCGCCGTCCTGACCGGGGGGCCCGGCTGCGGGAAGTCGTTCACCGTCCGGTCCATCGTGGAGCTGGCCCGCGCCAAGAAGGCCAAGGTGGTACTGGCCGCGCCCACCGGGCGGGCGGCCAAGCGGCTCTCCGAGCTGACCGGGGCCGAGGCCTCCACCGTGCACCGGCTGCTCGAACTGAAGCCGGGGGGCGATGCCGCGTACGACCGGGACCGCCCGCTGGACGCCGACCTCGTCGTCGTCGACGAGGCCTCGATGCTGGATCTGCTGCTCGCCAACAAACTGCTCAAGGCCGTGGCACCCGGTGCCCATCTGCTGCTCGTCGGGGACGTCGACCAGCTGCCGTCGGTCGGCGCGGGGGAGGTGCTGCGCGATCTGCTGGCCGACGGCGGCCCCGTTCCTGCGGTCCGGCTGACCACGATCTTCCGCCAGGCCCAGCAGTCCGGAGTCGTCACCAACGCACACCGCATCAACTCCGGCGTACCGCCCCTCACCCAGGGCCTCAAGGACTTCTTCCTCTTTGTGGAGGACGAGACGGAGGACGCGGGCGTGCTCGCGGTGGATGTCGCCGCCCGCCGCATTCCGGCCAAGTTCGGGCTGGACGCGCGGCGTGACGTACAGGTCCTCGCCCCGATGCACCGCGGTCCCGCCGGCGCGGGCACACTCAACGGGCTCCTCCAGCAGGCCATCACTCCGGGCCGCCCGAACCTGCCCGAGAAGCGGTTCGGCGGCCGGGTCTTCCGGGTCGGCGACAAGGTCACGCAGATCCGCAACAACTACGACAAGGGGGAGAACGGCGTCTTCAACGGCACGGTCGGCGTCGTCACCGCCCTTGACCTGGACGAACAGAAACTGACGGTCCGCACGGACGAGGACGAGGAGATCTCCTACGACTTCGACGAGCTCGACGAGCTGGCCCACGCGTACGCCATGACGATCCACCGCTCCCAGGGCAGCGAGTACCCGGCCGTCGTCATCCCCGTCACGAAGAGCGCCTGGATGATGCTCCAGCGAAACCTGCTGTACACCGCCGTGACCAGGGCCAAGAAGCTCGTCGTGCTGGTCGGCTCGCGGCAGGCGATCGGCCAGGCGGTCCGCACAGTTTCCGCAGGCAGACGCTGTACGGCGCTGGATTACCGGCTGTCAGGGCGGCAGGGCGGAGGATCCCCGGAAAAAATGATCGATCAAATCGGTGGGAAACATCACGGAGGCCTTCCGGAACCGGAGTCAAGGGGGCAGGATGAGTAGGCTCGCGGCACTCAGTGCCGCGAGTAGGTCCAATGGACGACCCCGAGTGCACTCTCCTGAGCCAAATGGGGGAGGGTGGAGACAGTCAGGGAACCTCGAAGAAGAGGCACTACGTCGGTGAGGGATGACGTGAGCGAGCACACCAACAACGCTGTAGTACTGCGGTACGGCGACGGCGAGTACACCTACCCGGTGATCGACAGCACCGTCGGCGACAAGGGCTTCGACATCGGGAAGCTCCGGTCCAATACCGGTCTCGTGACGCTGGACAGCGGATATGGCAACACCGCAGCCTATAAATCCGCCATCACCTACCTCGACGGTGAGCAGGGCATCCTGCGCTACCGCGGTTACCCCATCGAGCAGCTCGCCGAGCGCTCCACGTTCCTTGAGGTCGCGTACACCCTCATCAACGGCGAGCTTCCCAAGGTCGACGAGCTGTCGGCCTTCAAGAACGAGATCACCCAGCACACGCTGCTGCACGAGGACGTCAAGCGGTTCTTCGACGGCTTCCCGCGCGACGCCCACCCGATGGCCATGCTGTCCTCGGTCGTCAGCGCGCTGTCCACGTTCTACCAGGACAGCCACAACCCGTTCGACGAGGAGCAGCGTCACCTCTCGACGATCCGGCTGCTGGCCAAGCTGCCGACGATCGCCGCGTACGCCTACAAGAAGTCGATCGGCCACCCCTTCGTCTACCCGCGCAACGACCTCGGGTACGTCGAGAACTTCCTGCGCATGACCTTCTCGGTCCCCGCCCAGGAGTACGACCTGGACCCGGTCGTCGTCTCCGCGCTCGACAAGCTGCTCATCCTGCACGCGGACCACGAGCAGAACTGTTCGACCTCCACCGTGCGTCTGGTCGGCTCCTCGCAGGCGAACATGTTCGCCTCGATCTCCGCCGGCATCTCGGCGCTGTGGGGTCCGCTGCACGGTGGCGCCAACCAGTCGGTGCTGGAGATGCTCGAAGGCATCCAGGCCAACGGCGGCGATGTCGACTCCTTCATCCGCAAGGTGAAGAACAAGGAGGACGGCGTCCGGCTGATGGGCTTCGGACACCGCGTGTACAAGTCCTTCGACCCGCGCGCCAAGATCATCAAGGCCGCCGCCCACGACGTGCTGTCCGCGCTCGGCAAGTCCGACGAGCTGCTCGACATCGCGCTGAAGCTGGAGGAGCACGCGCTCTCCGACGAGTACTTCGTCTCGCGCAACCTCTACCCCAACGTGGACTTCTACACGGGTCTGATCTACCGGGCCATGGGCTTCCCGACCGAGATGTTCACCGTGCTCTTCGCGCTCGGCCGGCTTCCCGGCTGGATCGCCCAGTGGCACGAGATGATCAAGGAGCCGGGTTCCCGCATCGGCCGCCCGCGTCAGATCTACACCGGTGAGGTCCTGCGCGACTTCGTCCCGGTCGAGGGTCGCTGACCTCGTACCACCCCGCACCGCCCCGGCCGTCGAGGCCGGTTGTCTTCGCCCCGTGTACCGCGCTTTCGCACAGAGCGCGGTGACCGGGGCGATTTGCATGCCCGGCCCCGTGCGGCCGCTGCCGGGTCGACAGCGAGAAGCGCCCCGCCATCGATCCCCCCACGGGCCGACAGCGAGGCGCTTCCCATATCCCCGAGCGGATTCCCCCCACGGGATCCGGCCGGGCGTCTGTGGGAGCCGAAGCTCCTGGGCGTTCCTCACCCACTGCGAACTGCGCTCTTCACTTGTACTTCCCGTGCGGTCCGCCGGGGTACGTACGCACGGGAGGGCCGCTCAAAGCTCCCCGGTGCACGTGCCCCGGCCAACGCTTGCCCGAAGCGTCCCCCAAGACACTTCGACGGACATCCCCCAAGACATCCTTGGCATCGCACTCTAAGACTCGCGAACCCACCAGATGGTTACCCTGAAACCGGTGTGATCTAAATCTCTTTGTGGAAGTTACGTGAAGGCACGCAACCGCAGGCTGTTCGTCACGACGAAGACCGATGAGAACGCCATCGCCGCTCCCGCAATCATAGGGTTGAGCAGGCCAAATGCCGCAAGGGGTAGGGCAGCAACGTTATAACCGAATGCCCAGAACAGGTTGCCCCTGATGGTGGTCAGGGTGCGCCGGGAGAGCCGGATCGCGTCTGCCGCCACCTTGAGATCTCCACGAACGAGGGTGAGATCGCTGGCCTCGATCGCGGCGTCCGTACCCGTCCCCATCGCCAGGCCGAGGTCGGCGGTGGCGAGGGCGGCCGCGTCGTTGACCCCGTCACCGACCATGGCGACGGTGCGCCCCCGGGCCCGGAGCTGCTCGATGACGTGGACCTTCCCCTCGGGCAGAACCTCGGCGTGGACCTCGTCGATCCCGACGGCGTGGGCCACGGCATCCGCCACGGCCCGGTTGTCGCCGGTCAGCAGAACGGGGCGGAGGCCGAGCCCGCGCAGCTCGGCGACGGCCGCCGCGCTCGACTCCTTGACCGCGTCGGCGACGGCGAGGACGCCGCGTGCCTGTCCGTCCCAGGCGACCGCGATCGCCGTACGGCCGCGGGCCGCCGCGTCGGCCACGGCGCCGGACAGGCTGTCGGGGACGTCGATGCCCGCGTCGGTGAGCAGCTGCGGACGGCCGACCAGTACCTGGTGCCCGTCGACCGTGCCGCGTACGCCGAGCCCCGCGACGTTGGCGAAGTCCACGGGGACGGGGAGGGGGCCGCCGATGCGTTCCGTGGCGCCGGCGGCGACGGCCTGGGCGATGGGGTGCTCGGAGGAGTGCTCCAGCGCCCCGGCCAGCCGCAGCAGCCGGCTCTCGTCGGTACCGGGTGCGGGGTGGACGTCCTGCAGGGTCATCCGGCCGGTGGTGACGGTGCCGGTCTTGTCGAGGACGATCGTGTCGATGCGATGCGTGGCCTCCAGGACCTCCGGTCCCTTGATCAGGATCCCGAGCTGGGCGCCACGGCCCGTACCGACCATGAGGGCCGTGGGAGTGGCGAGGCCGAGGGCACAGGGACAGGCGATGATCAGTACGGCGACAGCGGCGGTGAACGCGGCGGTCACGTCGTCCGTGACGAGCAGCCATGCGATCAGCGTGGCCAGGGCGAGCACCAGCACCACGGGGACGAATACCGCGGAGATCCGGTCGGCGAGGCGCTGCACCTCGGCCTTGCCGTTCTGGGCGTCCTCGACGAGCTTCGCCATCCGGGCCAGCTGCGTGTCGGCACCGACCCGGGTCGCCTTCACGACGAGCCGGCCCGAGGTGTTCACAGTGGCCCCGGTGACGGGGTCGCCCACGCCCACGTCGACCGGAACGGACTCGCCGGTGAGCATGGAGGCGTCCACGGCGCAGACGCCTCCGACGACGGTCCCGTCGGTGGCGATCTTCTCGCCGGGACGGACGACGAAACGGTCGCCCACGACGAGCCGGGCGACGGGGAGGCGTACCTCCGTACCACCCCGCAGGACGGTGACGTCCTTCGCTCCCAGGTGCATCAGCGCGCGCAGCGCGGAGCCGGCCTTCCGCTTCGACTTCGCCTCCAGGTAGCGGCCCAGCAGGATGAAGGTCACGACGCCGGCGGCGACCTCCAGGTAGAGGGTGGAGGAGGCTCCGGCGCGCGAGACGGTGAAGTCGAAGCCGTGCCGCATCCCGGTCATGCCCGCATCACCGAAGAACAGCGCCCACAGGGACCAGCCGAAGGCGGCGAGTGTGCCGACCGAGACCAGGGTGTCCATCGTGGCCGCACCGTGCCGGAGGTTGGTCCAGGTGGCGCGGTGGAAGGGCAGCCCGCCCCAGACGGTCACGGGGGCGGCGAGGGTGAGGGAGAGCCACTGCCAGTTGTCGAACTGGAGGGGCGGGACCATCGCGAGTACGACGACGGGGACGGCGAGGACGGCCGAGACGAGCAGACGTTGCCGCAGTGCGGCGAGGGCGAGGGCCGCGCTCCGTTCGGCGGGGTCGGTGCTCGGCTCGGAGAGACCGGCGGCGACTGCGGCGTCGACCCCCACTCCGGCTCCGGCTCCGGTGTCTGCCTCGGCGCCGGTCCGGAGGTCGCTGCCGGTGGCCGTCGAGTTCTCGGCGGCTCGAACGTTGGTGCTGCGTGGGCTGCCGTCCTCGGGAAGGTCCGTGACGGCGCCCGCGCGTGTGACCGGCGCGCCGCCCGAAGGGGGCGACACCGGCATGGCGGCTGACGCGGGCGTGGCCCGCGGCGGGGCGGGAGATGCCGGTTCGGGGCGGCGTACGGGCCGCGCCGTGTATCCGGTCTTCTCGACCGTGGCGATCAGATCCGTGAGGTCGATACCGGGACCGAAGGAGACGCGGGCCTTCTCGCTCGCGTAGTTGACGGTGGCGGTGACGCCGTCCATCCGATTGAGCTTCTTCTCGACACGGGCCGCGCAGGAGGCACAGGTCATCCCGCCGATCGCGAGTTCGGCCCGAGAACCTCCCGCTGCCGGGGTCTCGGCCTGTGTTGCGCTGTGCATGTCCGAACTCCTGTAACGCCGACCGGGCCGTACCCCACCAGTATCTGCTGGTGGGTCCGGCCCGGCGGTAAAGGGGGTGATACGGGTGATGCAGGTGATACGGGTGATTTCGTGTATCCGGCGTATCGGGTGTGTACCGGTGGCGTTCAGGCCTGGCCGACGAGCTCGTAGCCGGCCTCGTCGACCGCGGTGCGCACGGCGTCCTCGGTCAGCGGGGCCCGGGAGGTCACGGTCACCCGGCCGGTGGAGGCGACGGCCTTCACCGAGGTGACCCCCTCGATGCCGGAGATCTCCTCGGAGACCGCGCCTTCGCAGTGCCCGCAGGTCATGCCGGACACCTGGTACACGGTGGTCACGCCGTCCGCCGCCCGGTCGCCGGTGTCCGCGCCGTCGTGGCAGGAACCACTGGGCGAGCAGCAGGAGCCGGTGGCCTGGGGGAGCTGGGTCTCGGCGGTCATGGTGTTCTCCTCTTCGACGAGCACAAAAGGGCGTGGTGTCAGGGGTCCGGGAGGGCCGGCGTGCCCCGACAGTCATCACACTATACCCCTAGGGGGTATGAACGCGAGCTCCCCACCCTTCGCTGTGAGCGCCTCCCTGTCTGCTGCGCGCGCTCCGTGCCAGTGATCGCAGCCAGGCCAGTGCGACGAACGTGATCACGATGAGGCCGCCCACCGAGAACAGCGTGAACAGATGCTGCTGCTCCTCGGTGGGGGCCGGGATGTACCCCTGCGCGAAGAGTGCGCGGCTCAGGCCGGTGTCGGTGACCTGGGCGACCAGCCAGATCGCGATGCCGTGCATCGAGTCCCAGAGCGAGTGCAGCACGGCGACGCCGAGGTAGGTGGCGATCACGGGTGCGGCGAACCGGAAACGCCCGTTCGGTCTGCGGAAGGAGAGCAGGACACCACCGGCGATCGCCGTCCAGAGGCCGTGCCCGAACGGCGCGAGTACCCCGCGCAGTACCTCGGTCTCCAGCAGGGCGCGCAGATCGATGCCTTTCATGGTGACGGCGGCGTTGAAGACGTAGCCCGCGCTCTCGAGGGCGGCGAACCCGAATCCGACCGCCGCGCCGAGCACCAGTCCGGCTCGCATGCCGTGGATGTGGGTGTGGCGGCGGAGTACGAACATCAGCGCCGCGAGCTTCACGGCCTCCTCGATCAGCCCGACACCCAGGAACATCCAGAGCGACGGATTCAGCAGGTAGTACTCCATGACGGAGGCGCCGAGCACGCCCAGGATCCCGCCCATCAGGAAGCAGCCGAGAATGAGGTTCACCCCGAGGTCGCGGCCGTGTCGTTCGTACGCCCACAGGACGAAGGCGGCCGGGACCAGGAAGCTGCCGAGCAGGATGAGGGTCGGCAGCAGAGTGGTGTTCTGGGTGGCGTACGTGACGACCGCGGTCAGGATCCAGAGGACTGCGCCGCCCCACAGGCACCGTTTCCAGAGTCCTGGGCGCGGCTGTGGTGGCTCCGGTGGGTCCTGGGGGTGCGGTGGAACGGGTCCTGACCGCCGGCCGGAAGGGGTGGCGGGTGACGGATTGCCGGGATCGGTGTACCGGTTCATGCGTACTCCCTGCGCATATCTCCTGAATTGCCCGAATCCTATGAGGTATGGAGCTATCGGGCATTCGGGGGAGTGGGGGGCGGGGCGTCGCAGACCAGTGGCTCCAGGTGGAGCGCGAGTTCCCCGCGTCCCAGCCGAATCTGCTGCTGCTCGTGGACAGTGGCGGCGCATCGGTCGACGATCGACTCCAAGCACGCCATCGCCGACCGGCTGCCCTGGGCGGTGGGCATCATCGTCGTGGTGACGCTGTTCCTGGCCTTCCTGCTCACCGGAAGTGTGCTGATCCCCCTTCAGACGGTCGTGCTCAACGCGCTGAGTCTCACGGCGATGTTTCCCGGATCAAGGAGGAATACGACCGCACCGGGGAGCACGAGCGGTCGGTGACCTTCGGGCTGCGGCACACCGGTGGGCTGATCACCGCGGCAGCCGTGGTCCTGGCGGTGGTGATGGTCGCCATCGGCACCTCACGGGTGACCAACACCAAGATGCTGGGCCTCGGTATCGCGCTGGCCGTGCTGATGGACGCCATGGTGGTGCGCAGCCTGCTGGTTCCTTCCGTGATGAAGCTGATGGGATCCGCGCGGCTGCCCGGCTGCCCGTGGCGCAGGTGATCGTCGTCGAACCGTCGAAGGGCGGTCGCACGCCCCGGTGAAGGAGTGGGGTCCCGTGCGGCGGCGGGTGGGGACCGCTCGCCGTACGGGACCGGAGGCAATCAGTGACCGCGCCCTCTGTTGCCGGGTCTTGAAGCGACCCAGGCACGGATGGTGTCCGCGTACCAGTAGGGCTTGCCGCCCTCCACATGGTCGGGTGGTGGGAGGTGACCGTGTTTGCGGTAGGAGCGGACGGTGTCCGGCTGCACCCGGATGTGCGCGGCAATGTCCTTGTAGGACCAGAGTCTTCTGTCCGTCATAAGTGACACCTCTCTGCACTGCGGCGGCAGCCGGGGGAGGCCGCCGGGGGAGCCGCGGTATCGACGCTGACGATCACTCAGTCAGTGCCCGGTGCAACGAAACGGAGTGAGTTCCGGGGAGGGGCTGTCGAGCGCCTGTGACGAAAGCCCCGCGTACCGAAGACACCTGTGACGAGAGATGGATCTCTGTGACAGAAGGAGCACATGGTGTTCGAGGGATTACGGGACAACCCCTTGGCGAGAGGAGTCCGGCGACCGGAGTCACGACGGCGGATAGGGGAGAGGGGTGGTGCGACTCGGCCCCGCGTGCCAGAGCGCCGACCAGGTGGCCGGGGAGACCAGGCCGTTCGGTGCGAGCGGCGGGTGGTCCGCCTGGAAGCGCTGCACGGCGAGGAGGGTCTGCGGTCCGAACGTTCCGTCGAGCGCGGACCACGGCAGATAGTGGCGGTTGGCCAGCATGCACTGCACCTGGGAGACCCGCTCGCCCCGCTCCCCGAAGAAGGTCGGCCCGTCGCCGTCGTAGAAGGCGCAGACCGGGCTGGAGCCGGGCGGTGGCGGCGGGTTGTGCGCGTCGGCGGCGGCTCCCGGGGCCGTGGCGAGGGCGGCGGCCAGGACGATCGCGGCCAGGGCCGGGGCCCCGGCCGTCCTGCGGAACGACAGCATCTTTCGGATCATGGCGAGTTGCTCCTCGTGCGGTGGCGGGGCGTTCGGCGGCGGGCGCGGCCGGGACCGCGTACCGGCGTCTCGTCGAGCACAACACCGCGCGCCGTCACTTCGTCACTTCCCGGGATCGTTCGGCGTGTCCGGGCTCCGGCCGGGGCCGTCGGCGCGCGGGGCACCGCAGGAGCGGAGGAAGTCCCGGGTGCGGCGGGCGATGGGGAGGGGCTTGTCGGGCGGGCACGGATACATGTCCTGTTCGACGATGGCGAAGAGGTCCACGTCCAGTTTGCGGGCGGCGGCGAGTACGGGTTCCAGTGCGGGTACCCCGCCCGGCGGTTCGCACATCACGCCGCGTGCCACGGCCGGCCCGAACGGCACCTCGTGCGCCACGACTTCGGCCAGGATCTCCGGGTCGACCTGCTTGAGGTGCAGATAGCCGATCCGTTCGCCGTAGGTCTCGATCAGCTCGACGCTGTCACCGCCGCAGTAGGCGTAGTGACCGGTGTCGAGGCAGAGCGAGACCAGGTCGGGATCGGTGGCGTCGAGGAAGCGGCTGACGTTCTCCTCGCCGTCGATGTGCGTGTCGGCATGCGGATGGACGACGATGCGCAACCCGAAGCGTTCCCGCACCTCGCGGCCCAGCCGTTCCGTCTGGGTGGTGAGGTGACGCCACTGCTCCGCGGTCAGGCTGCGGTCCTCCAGGATCTCGCCCGTCCGGTCGTCGCGCCAGAACGACGGGATGACCACCAGATGCCCGGCACCCATCGCCCGGGTGAGTGCCGCGATGTCGGCGACATGCGCCCAGGTCCGGTCCCAGACGTCGGGTCCATGGTGCAATCCGGTGAAAACGGTCCCGGCCGAGACCGTGAGTCCGCGGCGGCCGGTCTCGTCGGCGAGGCGGGCCGGGTCGGTCGGGAGATAGCCGTACGGGCCGAGTTCGATCCACTCGTAACCCGCCGCGGAGACCTCGTCGAGGAAGCGCTGCCAGGGCACTTGCCGGGGATCGTCGGGGAACCACACCCCCCACGAGTCGGGTGCCGAACCGATACGGATACGGGCCGGAGCCAATGCGGAGGAGGTCATGCCGTCCAGCCTCCCGGCCCCGGGGGTGAGTGTCAATCATTCGTCCTTATGTCCGGACAAAGCATTGACAGGGTTCCGGGCGAGGGCTAGACCTGGGAACAGCCGCCCCGGTCGCCGGTCGAAGGGATGCGTATGCCTGAGCAGTACGACGTGATCACCATGGGCCGGATCGGCGTGGACCTCTACCCCCTGCAGACCGGTCTGCCGCTGGCCGGGGTCGACACCTTCGGGAAGTTCCTCGGTGGTTCACCCACCAATGTCGCCGTCGCGGCGGCCCGGCTCGGGCGACGGACGGCGGTGGTGACGCGCACCGGCCGGGACCCCTTCGGGGAGTATCTGCACCACCAGTTGCGGGAGTTCGGGGTCGATGACCGGTGGGTGACGCCCGTCGACGCCTGGCCGACACCCCTCACCTTCTGCGAGCTCTTCCCGCCCGACGACTTCCCGCTCTACTTCTACCGGCAGCCCAAGGCCCCCGATCTGGAGATCCATGCGTCCGAACTGGACCTCGACGCGGTGCGGTCCGCCCGGGTCTTCTGGATGACGGGCACCGGTCTGTGCGCCGAGCCGAGCCGTACCGCGACCCTCGCCGCACTCCGCGCCCGGGACCGGTCCGGCATCACCGTCTTCGACCTCGACTGGCGCCCGATGTTCTGGGACACCACGAAGGATCCCGCGTCCCGCCCCGCCCCGGCCGTCCGCTACCGGGAGGCCCTCGCCCATGCCACCGTCGCCGTCGGCAACCTCGACGAGTGCGAGATCGCGACGGGCGAGCGCGAACCCTACGCGGCCGCCCGCGCCCTGATCGCCGCGGGCATCGAACTGGCCGTCGTCAAGCGGGGCCCCAAGGGCGTCCTGGCCGTCCATCGCGACGGCACGGTGGCCGATGTGCCGCCGCTGCCCGTCGAGGTCGTCAACGGCCTGGGCGCCGGTGACGCCTTCGGCGGGGCGCTCTGCCACGGACTGCTCGCCGGCTGGGAGACGGAGCGCGTCATGCGGTACGCCAACGCGGCCGGCGCGATCGTCGCCTCCCGGCTCGCCTGCTCCTCCGCGATGCCGTTCCCGCACGAAGTCGAAACGGCCCTGGCCGAAGGCGCCGTCGCCTCCCGTCCCACCGGAGCCACTCCATGACGCCCGCGGCCTCCTCGGTCTCCGAACTCGTCCACCTGCGCGTGCGCCACCCCGAGGCCGTCGCGGAGGCCGCGGCGCGGCGCCGCCGCCGCCCCCTCGTCGGCAGCGGCGGACGCCTGATGATCATCGCGGCGGACCATCCGGCCCGTGGCTCCCTGGCCGTCGGCGACCGCGAACTGGCCATGGCCAACCGCTTCGAACTCCTGGAACGGCTCCGCCTCGCCCTCTCCCGTCCCGGCGTGGACGGAGTCCTGGCCACCGCCGACATCCTCGACGACCTGCTGCTCCTCGGCGCGCTGGAGAACAAGGTCGTCATAGGCTCGATGAACCGCGGCGGGCTCGCGGGCGCGGCCTTCGAGCTCGACGACCGTTTCACCGGCCACCGCCCCGAGGACCTCGCCCGTCTGCGCTTCGACGCGGGCAAACTGCTGCTCCGTATCGACTACGACGACCCCGGCTCGCTCGACACCATGCACGCCACCGCGCGTGCCATCGACGCCATGGCCGCGCACCGGCTGCCGGTCTTCGTCGAGCCGTTCCTCTGCCGCCGCGCGGACGGCCATGTCCGCAACGACCTCGGTGCTGAGGCGGTCACCACCTCGATCGCCATCGCCTCGGGGCTCGCCGGGACGTCCGCGTACACCTGGCTCAAGGTTCCCGTCACGGAGAACCCCGACGACATGGCCCGGGTGATGGAGGCCTCCACGCTGCCCGCCGTGCTGCTGGGCGGCGAGGTGCGCGACGACCTGGACGGCGCGTTCGAGAAGTGGCGCACGGCGCTGCGACTGCCCACCGTCCAGGGCCTGGTGGTGGGGCGTTCGCTGCTCTACCCGGCCGACGGAAAGGTGGCGGAAGCCGTCGACACGGCCGTGTCGCTGCTGGAGCCGAGAGAAACGAGCGAGAGCCCGGCACGGGGTAGGGAGTGGGTATGACGACGGACGAAGAACCGCGGTACCACCTCCGCGCCGGAAGCACGGCGAGCGGGCCCTATGCCCTCGACATCGATCCGGAGCGGGCCGGCTGGGACCGGTCGAGCCTGCGTGTGCTGGAGCTGGGACCGGGCGGAATTCACACGCTCGTCACCGGGGAGAGCGAGTGGATCGTTCTGCCGTTGACCGGTGGCTGTACGGTGCACACCTCAGGTGAGATCTTTGAACTGCTGGGCCGGGAAAGCGTGTTCAGCGGGGTGTCCGACTTCGCGTACGTCCCGCGTGACGCCCATGCACAGATCGCCTCCGGCGCAGGAGGCCGCTTCGCCCTGGCAGGAGCGAAGTGCGAGCGACGACTCCCCGCTCGCTACGGCCCCGCGCCGGAGGTACCCGTGGAGCTGCGCGGCACCGGGAACTGCTCCCGTCAGGTCAACAACTTCGCCGCGGCCGACACCTTCGAGTGCGACCGGCTGATCGCCGTCGAGGTCCTCACCCCGGGTGGCAACTGGTCGTCCTACCCACCGCACAAGCACGACGAGGACCGCCCCGGAATCGAGTCCGTGCTGGAGGAGATCTACTACTTCGAGGTGGCGGACGACGGGCTCGGCTACCACCGGGTGTCGCCGTCGAGGGACGGCGGTACGGACGTCCTCGCCGAGGTCCGCAGCGGTGACACGGTGCTCATCCCCGACGGCTGGCACGGCCCGTCCATCGCGGCCCCCGGCCGCACGCTGTACTACCTCAATGTGATGGCGGGCCCGGGCGAGCAGCGGGAGTGGCTGATCAGCGACCACCCCGACCACCGCTGGATCCGTGACACCTGGCCCGCGCAGCCGGTGGACCCCAGACTGCCGCTGTACGGGACGGTCCCGCCGCACGGTTCGGAGGCGAGCTCATGAGCGCACCACGCACCCGCAGGCTGACCACCGCCCAGGCCCTGGTGTCCTTCCTCTCCCGCCAGTACACCGAGCGCGACGGCCGACGACAGCGCCTGATCGGCGCCACCTGGGGCATCTTCGGCCATGGCAACGTCGCCGGGATCGGTCAGGCCCTCATCGAGTCGGGCCGCGCGATGCCCTATCTCCAGGGCCGCAACGAGCAGGCCATGGTGCACGCCGCCGTCGGCTACGCCCGGCAGTCCGGCAGGCTCTCCGCGCACGCCGTCACCACCTCCATCGGCCCCGGCGCCACCAACCTCGTCACCGGCGCCGCCCTCGCCACCATCAACCACCTCCCCGTCCTCCTCCTGCCCGGGGACACCTTCGCGACCCGGCCCGCCGACCCCGTGCTCCAGCAGCTCGAAGTCCCGTCCGCCGGCGACCTCTCGGTCAACGACTGCCTGCGCCCCGTCTCCCGCTGCTTCGACCGGATCACCCGCCCCGAGGCCCTGATCCCGGCGGCCCTCCAGGCCATGCGAACCCTGAGCGACCCGGCGGAGACCGGCGCGGTCACCCTCGCGCTGCCGCAGGACGTGCAGGCCGAGGCGTACGACTGGCCGGAGGAGTTCTTCGCCGAGCGCGTCTGGTACGTACGCCGCCCCGCTCCCGATCCGTACGAGCTCGACCGGGCCGTACGAGCCGTGCGCGGCGCCCGTCGGCCACTGATCGTGGCGGGCGGCGGCATCCATCACAGCGCGGCGGAGGAGACCTTGGCCGCGTTCGCCGCCGCCACCCGTATCCCCGTCGCCTCGACCCAGGCCGGCAAGGGTTCCCTGCGCCACGACCATCCCGCGGACGTCGGAGGCATCGGCCACACCGGCACCGCGACCGCCGACGAGCTGGCCCGCACCGCCGACCTGGTCATCGGTATCGGCACCCGCTACTCCGA
Source organism: Streptomyces sp. NPDC014727 (assembly GCF_043083485.1). Taxonomy (NCBI): domain Bacteria; kingdom Bacillati; phylum Actinomycetota; class Actinomycetes; order Kitasatosporales; family Streptomycetaceae; genus Streptomyces; species Streptomyces sp. NPDC014727. The sequence goes on from NZ_JBIBYR010000005.1 coordinate 122,462, forward strand.
CTTCACCACGGCCTCCGCCACGCTCTTCTCGAACCCGGCGGTCCGCTTCGTCAACCTCAACATCACCGGCTTCGACGCCCACAAACTCGGCGCGCTGCCGCTCGTCGCCGACGCCCGCACCGCCCTCGAAGCCCTCACCGCCGCGCTCGCCGCACGCAACCACCGCGTCGACCCGTCCTACGAGACCGAGTACACCGAGGCCAAGGAGGAATGGGAGCGGCGCGTCACCGCCGCGTTCACCGCCGACGACCCGGACGCCCGCCCCACCCAGGCCCAGGTCCTGGGCCTCCTCGACACCCTGGTCACCGAGGACGACATCCTGATCAACGCGGCCGGTTCGCTCCCCGGCGACCTGCACAAGCTCTGGCGGGCCCGCTCCCCGCACCAGTACCACGTCGAGTACGGCTACTCCTGCATGGGCTACGAGATCCCGGCCGCGATCGGGGTCCAGCTGGCCGCCCCCGGCCGCCCCGTCTGGGCGCTGGTCGGCGACGGCACGTACCTGATGAATCCCACCGAGATCGTCACCGCGGTGCAGCAGGAGCTCCCGGTGAAGCTGGTCGTCCTCCAGAACCACGGCTACGCGTCCATCGGCTCCCTCTCCGAGGCGGTCGGCGGCGAGCGCTTCGGCACGGCCTACCGCCACCGGGCCGCGGACGGCACCTTCACCGGCCCCCCGCTCCCCGTCGACCTCGCGGCCAACGCAGGCTCGCTGGGGATGCGGGTGCTCCGTGCCAAGACCGTGCGTGACCTGCGCGAAGCCCTGGTCGAGGCGCGCGCGGCGGACTGTCCCACTTGTGTCTACGTCGAGACCGAAACGCCAGACACAGTGTCGGGCCCCCCTCCGGCGCAGGCGTGGTGGGATGTTCCCGTAGCCGAAACGGCCACCCGGCCGTCGGCCGTGAAAGCCCGCGAAGAGTACGACCGACACGTCGCCGACCGACGCCGCCACCTCTGAAGACGCCACTGAAGGAGTTCTGTCATGAAGACCGTCAACCACTGGATCGGTGGCAAGACCGTCGAGGGCGCGTCCGGCAACTACGGCCCGGTCACCGACCCGGCCACCGGCTCCGTCACCACGCAGGTCGCGCTCGCCTCCCTCGAAGAGGTCGACGCGGCGGTCGCCGCCGCCAAGGACGCCTACGCCACCTGGGGCACGTCCTCGCTGGCCACCCGCACCGCGATCCTCTTCCGCTACCGCGCGCTGCTGGACGCCCACCGCGACGAGATCGCCGCGCTGATCACCGCCGAGCACGGCAAGGTGCACTCGGACGCGCTGGGCGAGGTCGCCCGCGGTCTGGAGATCGTCGAGCTGGCCTGCGGCATCACCACCCAGCTCAAGGGCGAGCTGTCCACGCAGGTCTCCAGCCGGGTCGACGTCTCCGCGATCCGCCAGTCGCTCGGTGTCGTCGCCGGCATCACCCCGTTCAACTTCCCGGCCATGGTGCCGATGTGGATGTTCCCGCTCGCCGTCGCCTGCGGAAACACCTTTGTGCTCAAGCCCAGCGAGAAGGACCCCTCGGCCGCCAACCTGCTGGCCGAGCTGGCCTCCGAGGCCGGTCTGCCGGACGGTGTGCTGAACGTCCTGCACGGTGACAAGGTCGCCGTCGACGGGCTCCTCGCCCACCCCGACGTGGCCGCGGTCTCCTTCGTGGGCTCCACCCCGATCGCCCGCTACATCCACACGACCGCGACCGCCAACGGCAAGCGCGTCCAGGCGCTCGGCGGCGCGAAGAACCACATGCTGGTGCTGCCGGACGCGGACCTCGACGCAGCGGCCGACGCCGCCGTCTCCGCCGCGTACGGCTCCGCCGGTGAGCGCTGCATGGCGATCTCCGCCGTCGTCGCGGTCGGCTCCATCGCCGACGAGCTCGTCGCCAAGATCAAGGAGCGCGCCGAGAAGATCAAGATCGGTCCCGGCAACGACCCGACGTCCGAGATGGGCCCGCTGATCACCGCCGCCCACCGCGACAAGGTCGCCTCCTACGTCACGGGCGCGGCCGCCCAGGGCGCCGATGTCGTCCTCGACGGCACGGGCTTCACGGTCGACGGCTTCGAGGACGGCCACTGGATCGGCCTCTCCCTCCTCGACAACGTCTCCACCGACTCGGACGCGTACAAGGACGAGATCTTCGGCCCGGTCCTGTGCGTCCTGCGCACCGAGACGTACGAGGAGGGCGTCGCCCTCATGAACGCCTCGCCGTTCGGCAACGGCACCGCGATCTTCACCCGCGACGGCGGCGCCGCCCGCCGCTTCCAGCTGGAGATCGAGGCCGGCATGGTCGGCGTCAACGTGCCGATCCCGGTGCCGGTCGGCTACCACTCCTTCGGTGGCTGGAAGGACTCCCTCTTCGGCGACCACCACATCTACGGCAACGACGGCGTGCACTTCTACACCCGCGGCAAGGTCGTCACCACCCGCTGGCCGGACCCGGCCGACGCCCCGGCGGGCGTGGACCTGGGCTTCCCCCGTAACCACTGACCCGCAGCCCCACCCGACGGCCCGTACGGACGCTGTGTCCGTACGGGCCGTCGCATGTCCGCCGCACCCCCGCGCTGACGTGTCGCTGACGGCGCGGGCACATGGCCGTACCGCCGGTCCGACGGCGCTGGACTGCCCTCGTGCTCGTCGACTGGAATGGATCCGGCACCCACGAAGCGCGGTACCGGGGGCTCTTGCGGAGGCTCGACGTGGTGGAGGCGATGGCAGTGAGTGCGGTGGACGAACGCCCTTCGGGGCCCGAGACGGTGGGCGCCACCACGGTCGTGGAGGACCTGCTCGATCTCGCCCGGTCCGAGCGGCGGCAGGCCTTGGAGGACCTCGTCGTCGCCGAGTTCAAGATCGCGCTCCTCATGGAGGACGATGACGAACTCCCCATGGACGAGAGCTACTTCGACCTGGGGCTCACCTCGCTGACGATCACCGATCTGAAGCAGAGCCTGGAGTCGATGATCGGGCACGAACTCAGCGCGAACCTGCTGTTCAACAGCCCCACCGTGGGCCAGCTGATGGACCACATCTGCGACGAGCTGCTCCCCGGCCTGTTCCGCCCCGCGCGCGCGTCCGCGCCCGGCGCCGGAACCGCGTCCGGCGCCGCCCCCGGCCGCCGCGCCGCCGCCCCCGCCGACCCCTCGGCGGACGATCTGGTCGACGAAGCCCTCAAGAACCTCTACCAGGGACAGGGGTAGCAGACATGGCAGACCTGGACGACGCGACCACCGCCGATGCCCTGGAGCAGGCCAGGGAGGATCTGCGCAGGCAGCGTGAGCTCCTGAAGGAGCTGCTGCGGGAGAAGTACGAACCGATCGCGATCGTGGGCGTCGGCCTGCGCTTTCCCGGCGGGAACAACTCCCTGGAGGAATTCACCGAGTTCCTGCGCGAGGGACGCAGCGCCATCGGCCCGCTCCCGAAGGACCGCTGGGACGTCGAGGCATACGCGTCCGGTGAGGGCCGCGGCGTCATCCGGACCACGGGCGGCGGCTTCCTCGACGGCCTCGAACGGTTCGACCCCAAGTTCTTCAGGACGGCCCCGGCCGAGGCGCACTGTCTGGACCCGCAACAGCGGCTGGTGCTGGAGACGGCGTGGGAGTCCCTCGAACACGCGGGGATCGATCCGACCGCACTGCGGCACGGCAACGGCGGCATCTACGTGGGCGCCAGCTCCCTCGACTACGTGATGGAGATGGACGAGCTTCCCGACGACGAACTGGACGGGCGGATCGCGGCCGGGGTCTCGCACTCGGGCATCTGCGGCAGACTCTCGTACTTCCTCGGCTGGCGCGGGCCCTCCATCACCGTGGACACCGCCTGCTCGGCCTCCCTCGTGGCACTCCACCTCGCCGTCCAGGGGCTGCGCCGCCGCGAGTGCGACATCGCCCTGGCCGGCGGGGTCAACGCCATCCACCACCCCCGGAGCACCGCGCTCTTCTCCGATCTGACCGCGCTCTCGCCCGACGGCCTCTGCAAGACCTTCGACGACGCGGCCGACGGCTACGGCCGGGCCGAGGGCTGCGGCATGATCGTGCTGAAGCGGCTCTCGGACGCCAGGCGCGACGGCGACACCGTCCTGGCGCTCGTCCGTGGCAGCGCCGTCGGGCAGGACGGGGAGAGCGCCGGGCTCACCGTGCCCAACGGCGCTGCGCAGGAAACCCTGTTGCGGCGGGCGCTCAGCAGCGCCCGGCTGGAGCCCGGCGACATCCAGTACGTGGAGGCGCACGGCACCGGAACCCCTCTCGGGGACCCGATCGAGATCGGTGCGATCAGCGAGGTCTTCGCGGACTCGCACAGCAGGAACGATCCGGTGATCGTCGGCTCGTCCAAGACCAACCTCGGACACATGGAGCCGGCCGCGGGGATCGGCGGAGTCATCAAGGCCGTCGCCCAGCTCCGCAGCGGCGAGATCTTCCCGCACCTCAACTTCGAGAAGCCGTCGTCACGCATTCCCTGGGAGGTCTCCCCGGTCGAGATCCCCACGCGGACCCGCCCCTGGACGTCCGGCACCCGGCGCGCGATGGTCAACTCCTTCGGCTTCGCCGGAACTCTGGCGTCCGCAGTCCTCGAAGAGGCGCCCGCCGACGCGGACGCCCCCGCCCGCGAGCAGGCGGACCCGACCGGGGCCGCGAACCGTGAGACGGACGCCCGGTCCGGGGACGCGGACCGTGAGGCGGACGGGCGGCCCGTCGGCGCCGGCCGGGAGAGCGGTCATGTCTTCACACTGTCCGCGAAGTCGGCCCGCTCCCTCGCCCTGCAGATCGAGCGCTACCAGCGGCTGCTGGCCGACCGGCCCGACCTGCCCGTCGACGCCATCTGCCACACCGGCAACACCGGTCGCGCCCACTTCGACCACCGGATCGCCGGAGTCGTCCGCGATCACGCCGGTCTCTGCGCACTGCTCGCCGACCGGGCCGCCAGGCCCACGGCCGACAGGCCGGAGGCCGTACGCAAAGCGGTCTTCCTGTTCACCGGACAGGGCGCGCAGCACCCGGGCATGGGTCTCGCCCTGTACGGCCGCCACCCGCTGTTCCGCCGGACCGTCGACGAGCTGGACGAGCTGTTCGCCCCGCATCTGGGCCGCTCCATCAGGGAGTTGATGTTCGGCCGTACCGAGGACGCCGAGGAACTGCATCGCACCCGGTACACCCAGCCCGCCCTGTTCGTCCTGGAGTACGCGCTGGCGCGGCTGTGGCTCTCCTGGGGCGTGCGGCCCTCCGCCGTCATCGGACACAGCATCGGCGAGGTGGTCGCCGCGACCGTCGCCGGACTCTTCACCGTGGCCGACGCGGTGCGGCTGGTGGCGGTGCGGGCCCGGCTGATGGACTCGGTCACCGCTCCCGGCGGCATGGTGGCCGTCGGGGCTCCCGCCGAGACGGTGAACGCCTTGGTGGAGCCGTACGAGGACCTCGCCGTCGCCGCGTACAACGCACCCACGCAGTGCGTCATCTCGGGAGGCGCCGCCTCGCTCGACGCGGCGACCACCGCGCTGACCGCCAAGGGCGTGCGGGTCAAGCGGCTGCCCGTCTCGCACGCCTTCCACTCGCCGCTGATGGGCGCGGTCACCGAGGAGTTCCGGGCGGCCTTCGACGACATCGTCTTCCACGAGCCCGAGTTCACCCTGATCTCCAACCTCACGGGCCAGGTGGCCCGGTGGCGGGACATCTCCAAGCCCGACTACTGGGTCCGGCACATCGCCGAACCGGTGGACTTCGCGGCCGGGATGCGCACCGTGGCCCGGCGCGGCAGGCACGCGTACATCGAGATCGGGCCGTCCGCCACGCTGTCCTCGCTGGCCCGGGAGAACCTCGACGCCCCGGGCGACACCTGGCTGCCCAGCCTGCGCCCGGCCCAGCAGGACGACCTGGCGCTGCTGTCGTCGGTCGCCAAGCTGTACGCCGCCGGCTACCCGGTGTCCTGGACCGGCTTCCACTCGGAGCGGCGGATGCGGCGGGTGGTGCTGCCGGGCTATGCCTTCGACCGCCAGGAGTACTGGCTCCGGTCGGCGAACCCGCGCCGCTTCTCGCCCGGGGCCGGAGCGGGAGACCGGCCGAGCACCGCACCGGACGCCCCGGCGACCGTGCCCGTCGCCACCGCCCCGGCGGAGCTGGACACCGGACGGCTGCTCTCCATGGGCCAGGACGAACGGCTGGCCGCCCTCACCGGACACATCCGTGCGCTGATGGCCGCCGAGCTCCAGTTCGACGACCCCGCGGAGATCGAGCCCGGCGCGCACTTCCTCGACCTGGGTCTGGACTCGCTGGCCGCCGCCCGGCTCAGCGGGCAGCTGGGCACGGCCCTGGGCCGCAGGACCACGGTGTCCGAGGTGCTGGACCACCCCAGCGCACGCTCCCTGGCCGAGTTCGCCGAGCAACGGCTGACCTCGGACTGAACCCCGCGCCGCACCCGGACGGGCAGCAACCTTCCGATCAGCCGGACCTGTTGAGGGAGAGACCATGGACGAGGCCACGCCAGAGACACTCGCCGCCATCCCCGGACACCACGCCGCCGTCCGGCCCGATCATGTCGCCATGATCCACCTCGGCACCGAGGTGACGTACGCCGAACTCGACCGTGAGAGCAACCGCGCCGCGCACGCCCTGCTCGCCGCGGGGCTCGCTCCCGGCGACCGGGTCGCGTTCCTCGGCATGGAGTCGCAGTACTACTACGAGATCGCCTTCGCCTGCGCCAAGAGCGGCACCGTCCTGGTACCGGTCAACTGGCGGCTCACCGAGAGCGAGGTCGAGCACCAGTTGCGCGACTCCTGCGCCCGGCTGCTCTTCGTGGAGGAGGAGTACCGCGCCACCGCCGAGCAGGTCGAGGCCGACCTGCCGGAGCTGAAGACGATCGTCGGCATGGATGTCCGGGGACGGCGCGGCGCGGGTTACGCGGACTGGAAGTCCGCCTTCCCGGACTTCGGCACCGGCTATCGCCCCGATCCCGCCCAGCCCGTCGCCCAGATGTACACGAGCGGCACCACCGGACTGCCGAAGGGCGTGGTACTGCCCCACCGGAGCTTCTTCGCGCTGGGCCGGGCCATGGACGACAACGGCCTGGACTGGGTGGACTGGAAACCCGGCGACAAGAGCCTGATCGGGCTGCCGGGACTGCACATCGCCGGGCTCTCCTGGTCCATGCAGGGGTTCACCGCCGGCGTGACGAACGTGATCATGCGGATGTTCGTCGCGCAGGAAGCGGTCGCGCTGATCAGGGACGTGGGCGTCACCACCACGTTCGTCGCCCCGGCCATGCTCCAGATGATGCTGGCCGAGCCCGCCGCGTCCAAGGAGACCTTCGCGACACTGCGCAAGGCGGTCTACGGCGGATCGCCGATCGCGGAGGAGTTGCTGGTCCGCTCCCTCGACGTGCTGGAGGCCGATCTGGTGCAGGCCTACGCCGCCACCGAGACGGGCAACGCGGTGGCCCTGCTGCCGATGCCCGACCACATACCGGGAAGCCCCCGGCTGCGTGCCGCCGGGCGTGCGTGCCCGGGGGTGGAGATACGGATCGTCGCCGACGGCAGGACCTGTGCGGCGGGGGAGACCGGCGAGGTGTGGGTGCGGTCGGCCGCGGTCATGCTGGGCTACTGGAACCTGCCGGAGGCCACCGCGCGGACCCTGACGGACGGATGGCTGCGGATGGGCGACGCCGGCTACCTCGACGAGGACGGCTACCTCTATCTCTGCGACCGGATCAAGGACACGATCATCGTCGCCGGGGAGAACGTCTACCCCGGCGAGGTGGAGGAGGCACTCGGCAAGCACCCCGCGGTGGCCGAGGTGGCGGTCATCGGTGCTCCGCACCCTCGTTGGGGCGAGGCGGTGCATGCCTGCGTGGTGCTGAACGAGGGCATGCGGGCGACCCCGAGGGAACTGATGCTGTCCCTGAAGGGGCGGATCGCCGACTTCAAGATCCCCGTCCGGTACGACTTCCTGGACGGCCTGCCCCGCAACTCGACCGGCAAGGTGCTCCGCCGCGAACTGCGGGACCGGTTCTGGGCAGGGCGGGCCAGCAGGATCCACTGACGGCTGACGGTGGTACCGGTGCCGAAACCGAAACCAGCTTCGGCCCCGGGGGGGGGGGGGGGGGGGGGGGGGCGGGGGGCGCCCCCCCCGCGCGGCCCCCCCCCCCCCCGCCGGCCCCGCGGGGCCCGACCCCGCACCCCCCCCCCCCCCCCCGCCGCGCCCCCCCCCCCCCCCCCCCCGCCGCCCCCCCCCCCCCCCCCCCCCCCCCGGGGCCGGTGTCAGCCGCGGCGCGGGCCCGCCGCGCCGCGCCGCAGCCGGCGCGCCAGATCCGCGGCCACCGCCATGGCCTGCTCGTAGATGTAGAAGTGACCGCCCGGCAGCTCGTTGAGCCCCTGGAACGCGTCCGCCCGGTCCGCCCAGGCGCCCATGGCGCCCCCGCCCAGGAGCGGGTCCGAGGCCCCGCCGTAGGCCACCACCGGGCAGTCGACCCGCGCACGGTCGTCCGTGTATCCGTTGACCACGGTGAAGTCCGCGCGCAGCGTGGGGAGTACGAGGTCGAGCAGCTCGCGGTTCCCGGTGACCTCCGGCGGCAGGCCCCCGAACTCCTCGACACGGGCCAGGAATTCCTCGTCGGAGAGCTGGGCGACGGGCACCGGGCTCGGCCGGTGGGCGCTCCCCTCCCATCCGGAGACCGCGAGCAGCGCGGGGGCGGGTGCACCGTCCTTCTGCAGGGCGAGGGTCAACCGGTAGGCGATCAGCGCGCCCATGCTGTGCCCGAAGAACGCGAAGCGACGTCCGTCGAGGTCGTCCTCCAGGGCCTCGTAGACGGCCTCGACGAGGTCGTCCAGATCGGTGAACGCGGGGGTGGCGCGACGGTTCTGCCGGCCGGGCAGCTGGACCGCCGCGACCTCCACGTCGTCGGGCAGCATCTGCGCCCAGCGGGCGTACGTCGCGGCCGACCCGCCCGCGTGGTGGAACACGTACAGCCGGCACGCCGCGTCGGGCCGTGCCCGGCCGGTGTGGAACCAAGCGGCGCCGAGCCCCGCGTTCTCCTGGACCATCTGCCCCTCCCGCGCTTGTGCCGCGACGGGCGGGGACCTTGCCGCCACCGCCGCCTCGCGTCCGTACCACTCGACGCTAGGCAGCGGGCAGTGGCCGGAACAATTACCTGGCAGGTAATCGACACCCTCTCCACCGCGCGCGCAGGGTGGGGGGACTTGTACTGGTTCGAGCGTGGGGAAGAGCGCTGTGAACGACGCCAACACCGCACCACCGAAAGCGGGCCGCGCCACCGCCGAGGGAACCGGCTCCCTGGCGCTGCCGGTGATCCTGGCCGGCACCTTCATGGTCGTACTCGACTTCTTCATCGTGAACGTCGCGATCCCCGCGGTGCAGAGCGAGCTCGGCGCGAGTACGGCCCAGGTCCAGCTGATCGTGGCCGGATACGGGCTGGCGTACGCCTGTGGCCTGATCACGGCGGGACGGCTGGGTGACATCTTCGGCCGACGCCGTCTGTACGTCATCGGGCTGCTGCTGTTCACGGCGGCCTCGCTGGTGTGCGGGATCGCGCCCGACGCCCCGGTGCTGGTGCTCGCCAGGGTTGCCCAGGGCATCGGGGCCGCGGTGCTCTCGCCGCAGGTGCTGACCATTCTCGGGGTCACGTACACCGGCGCTTCCCGCGCTCGGGCGTTCACGGCGTACGGCCTGGTCCTGGCCTCGGCCTCGGTCGGCGGCCAGCTGATAGGCGGGGCGCTGATCCAGGCCGATGTCGCCGGGCTGGGCTGGCGCAGCTGCTTCCTGATCAATGTGCCGATCGGGGCCGCCGCTCTGCTGCTGACCCCGAAGCTGATCTCGGAGTCACGCGCGGAGGGGGCCAGCCGGCTCGACATCCCCGGGATGGTGCTGGTCACCCTGGGGCTGGTGGCCGTGGTGCTGCCGCTGGTCGAAGGCCGGGAGGCGGGCTGGCCGGCCTGGACCTGGGTGTGCCTGATCCTCGCCGTGCCGTTCCTCGGAGCCTTTCTGCTGCATCAGCGGCGGCTGTCGGCGAGCGGCGGCTCGCCCCTGCTGGATCCGGGGCTCTTCCGTCAGCGTGCGTTCACCGTCGGACTGCTCGCGGTGATCGTCTTCTATTCGGGGATGGCCTCGTTCTTCCTCGTCCTCGCGCTGTATCTGCAGCAGGGCCGCGGCCTGAGCGCACTGGACTCCGGTCTCACCTTCACGGTCATGGGCGTCGGGTTCTTCGTCACGTCCGTCTCCGGGCGGCGGCTCGGCGCTTGGCTGGGGCGACAGGCCCTGGCCCTCGGGGGCGTGCTCATCGCGGTCGGCCAGCTGCTGCTCTTCCTCACGGTGTCCCGCATCGGCGTCGAGGGGAACATCTGGCTGCTCGCCCCGGCCCTGCTGCTCGACGGAGCGGGGATGGGAATGGTGATGGCGCCGCTCAACTCGACGGTCCTGGCCGGTATTCCGCCCCGCCTGGCCGGTGCGGCCTCCGGGGTTCTGACCACGATGATGCAGGTGGGCAACGCGCTGGGCGTCGCGCTGATCGGCATCATCTACTACGGCAGCGTCGACGCCGCGCCGGCGAGCGCAGCGGACGGGCTGGACGCCGGGCTGGTGTACCTGGCCGCCCTCGCGCTCGTCCTGGTCGTCGCCATCCAGTTGCTGCCGGGAAAGCCCGCGCCGGCGAAGCCTGCAGAGCGCACGGGGGTCGAGGAGACCGTCTGAGCGCACGGCGGTCGAGAAGGCCTTCCGAGCCCACACCATCCGAACCCGAACCCGAACCCGAACCCGGACCCGAACCCGAACCCGGACCCGAACCCGGGCCTGCCGAGCGCACCCGGACTCGGACCCTTGAGCGCACCCGCGGTCGCGGGTGCGCTCAACGGCCGGTCGGCAGCAGGGGACAGCCCTCCGGAACCGCCGCGCGCAGATGTTCGCTCCAGTGGCGGGAGTGGAGCGTGGCGGCCGTGTGCGTGTCGGCGGGATAGAACGTCTCTATGGTCAGCTCGGCCAGTGTGGCGTCGGCGGGCGCCACGAAGGCGGTCACGGCACTGAAGAATCTCAACTCGGTCCCGAGCGCGCGGATGTGCAGCGGAATCGCGACATGGTGGGCTTCCGCGGGATCGAGGGTGCTCGCCTCCGACCCCAGCAGGCCCGACGGGTAGCGGTAGGCGCGGACCTCCTCGTACAGGGCACCGAGCCGCTCGTCGTTGGTGAACGCGGCATCGCGCCTCAGCCGGGAGAGCAGATGCCGGCGCCACTCGGCGAAGTTGGTGATCCGCCGCGCCATACCCATCGGATGCAGCCCGAGCCGCACGACGTTGACGGGTGGCAGCAGCAGCTCCTCGGCGACACCGTCCAGCAGCGCCATCGCCGACCTGTTGGCGCGGCACAGATCCGAAACGGTGTCGAAGACCAGGGCGGGGTACGGCTCGTGGCCGGTGAGGAGCCGCTCGACGGCCTCGTTGGCTCGATCCATGTGGGACTCACCGATCGGAGTCTCCTCATAGGCGGGCGCATATCCGGCGGCCATGATCAAACCATTGCGCTGACGCACGGGCACGTCCAACCGGTCGCAGAGCCGCAGGAGCAGTTCGCGACTCGGCCTGGCGCGTCCGGTCTCTATGAAGCTCAGATGACGGCTGGATGTCTCCGCCAGCAGGGCGAGCGCCATTTGGCTCAGATTGCGGCGGTGGCGCCACTCCCGGAGCATGGGGCCGATTCGATTGGGCTTCGTGTGTCCGCTGGGCATCGTGTGTCCGCGCATTTGTCCATGGTAGGCAGCCGGACTTCACCCTTCGCGGCCCGGCCGTGAGCTGTAATAAACTTTGGCCGGAATGATTCGCCCATGGCCGCAGGGCTTTTAATCGCCCGCCCAGGTGTTGTCCTCCTCGTAAATAAACGGCGAATCGACGGTAAGAATCCGGACTGTCCTGATCCCGGACGTGTGGCGTCGTGTCCGTCCAGTATCCGGATGGGTCAGTCGACCGTCAGGGCCGTATCAGTGCGCCCTGCCAGAATCGCCGACGTGCCGAGTCGCGCAGCTTTCGGCCACTTCCGTGTTTCCGCAGCCTTTGTCTCCGCAGCGTCGAGCATCCAGCACCTCGGAAGGAAGACGTCGAATCGTGGAATCTCCCACAGGGACCTTCGGACAAGTCGCCACGAGTGGTTCGCGACCGCCCCGACCCGTGTTCCTCAGCTACGACTCGTATATCGCCGGACATGAGGTGCCAGCGGAAAGACACGTCTACACGGTGAAGACGTCGTCGATTCTTGACGACGTCTTCAGGAGCCTGACACTCAAACGGAAACTGGAGCGTGGTAAAGCCGATCCCGCGGACGCGGCGGACTTTGTCGTGGGACGCTGCGCGCTGGCCGACGACCGCACGGTCGAAGAGGCGTCCCGCGAAGCGGCCGCGGCGGCTCCGGTGTGGGCACGGTTTCCGCTGGAACGGCGTCTCGCGCTGGGCCGGGGAATCCGCGAACGGCTGCTCCGCCACCACCTGGAGTTCGTCGATCTGCTCATCGCCGAAGGAAACCCCAGGGCGCTCGCCGAATGGCAGGTGGCCGGTCTGCTGGAGATCTTCAGCGAGGAGACCCTCGGCTGGTGCGCCCGGCAGATGGAGCAGAGCATCGAGCACGCCGGCCGACGGATGACCGTACGGCGTGTGGCGGACGGCGTGGTCGCCGTCAACCCGCCGCAGAACGCTCCCGCCAGCAGTGCCCTGTTCGGGATCACTCCGCTGATCGCCGGCAACGCCGTGGTCGTACGGGCACCGCGCAGCGCACCGCTCGGCGTCATGTACGCGATGCGTGAGCTGGTCGCCCCGGCGCTCGACGACATCGGCGCGCCCCCCGGGACGCTCAACGTCTTCTGCTCCCGCCCCGGACCGGCCATCAAGAGCTGGCTGGAGAGCCCGCACATCAACGACATCTTCTACACCGGGGGCGTGACCACCGGCCTGGAGCTGGAGCGTGACTGCGTCGCGCACGGCAAGAAGCCCGTCCTCGAACTCGCGGGCAACGACGCCGTGCTGATCTGGCACGACGCCGATCTGGAGGCCGCCTGCGAGGCACTCGTCGAGTGCTTCTTCGGCTCGGGTCAGATCTGCATGGTGCCCAACCAGGTGATCGTGCACCCCGCCGTCGCCGAGCAACTGCTGGAACGCCTGCGGCTGACCGCGTCACTGATCCGCCCGGGACTGCCCGAGGACCCCGGCGCGCTGCTCTCCCCCGTGCTGCGCAGCGAGCGCTTCTACGCCTACGTCCAGGACGCACTGGACAAGGGCGCCACCCTGATCCACGGCGCCCGCCGGATGGAGACCGACGGCACGCCCTCCGACACGGGCCTCTTCCTGGAGCCGACCGTCCTGCGGGTGGACGGCCTCGAACACTGCCGGGACATCGAGGCGGTCGCCGAGGAGACGTTCTTCCCGCTGCTGCCGGTCATCGTGCCCGAGCAGGCCCCCGACGGCGAACTGCTCGACCGGATGCTCGCCTATGTCAACAGCAACCCCTACGGGCTGCGCAACTCGCTGTGGACCAAGGACGAGGCCGTCGCCGACCGCTTCGTGAACGAGGTCTCCAACGGCGGTCTGCTCAAGGTCAACGACTCGCACATCGGTTTCCTGCCCTATCTGCCGACGCACGGCGGCACCGGACGTACCGGCGGCGCCTTCGGCGAGGCCAACTACCCGATGCTGCGCACCACTCACCTGCAGGGCGTCTCCCGCGCCACCGGGGTAAGGCCGCGCGAGGCGGTGTTCGGAGCGTACGCCGAGCTCGCCGGGATGCGTCCGGGGCCGCTGCCGACCGCCACGCCGGAAAACAACTCTGAGGAGCAGTAATGCAGTTCATGCAAGCCGACCGCGATACCTGTGACGCGCTGCTGCCCGGCCTGCTGGACCGGCTGGCCGAAGTTCCCTTCGCCGAACTGGAGTCCGGCGACAGCCCCGCCGTCGGGATCTTCCGCGACCACGGCGGATCCAATCTGCTGGTGCCCGCCGCGTTCGGCGGGGCGGACGCCACCGCGCTCCAGGCGGCCCGGGTGGTGCGCGCCCTGGGCGCCGTGGCTCCTTCCCTCTCCGTGGCGACGGCCATGCACCACTTCTCGATCGGCACGCTCTTCGGTGTCGCCGACACCTTCGCGGACGGCACGGACCTCGACGAGCTGCTGCTGAAGCGGGTCTCCCAGGAACGCCTGCTGGTGGCCTCGGCCTTCGCCGAGGGGCGCACCGAACAGGGAATCCTCAGCCCCACCATGGAGGCCCGGCCGGTGGACGGCGGGTATCTGCTGACCGGCTCCAAGAAACCGTGCAGCCTGTCGAAGTCCATGGACCTGATCACCGCGAGCGTCGGGATGCGTCGGCCGGACGGCTCGGTCGACATGGGCTTTCTGATCCTGCCCGCCGACACCCCCGGCATCAGTGTGCATCCCTTCTGGAAGACCAGCGCGCTGCAGGGCACCGAGAGCAACGAGGTGCGTCTGACCGATGTGTTCGTGACCGATCGTCAGATCCTTCAGCCGCCGGCCGAACTGGCCGAGGAGCTCAGCGAGCTCCAGGAGGTCGGCCTGATCTGGTTCCAGATGATCGTGTGCGCCGCCTACACCGGCATGGCCAGCTCCCTGGTCGACCGGGTACTCAAGCGCGGACGCGGCTCCGCCTCCGACCGCGGGGCGCTCGCCGTCGGCATCGAGACCGCGGCCGCGCTCACCGAGGGACTGGCCCGGCGCGTCATGGACGGCGACACCGACAACGACGGGCTCGCGGCCGCGCTGGTCACCCGGTTCGGTGTGCAGAAGCTGATCGCCGAGATCACCTCACAGGCCGTGGAGATGCTCGGTGGCATGGCCTTCATCTCCTCCTCCGACATCGCGTACCTCGCCGCGGCGACCCACGCGATCGCCTTCCACCCGCCGTCGCGCACCAGCACCGTCGACGGCCTGCTCGACTACTACGCCGGCCAGCCGCTGGTCGTGGCATGACACCGGGAGCGTCCACGATGACCACCACGTACACCGACACCGCGCCGGCCCCCGCCAAGGACCCGTACGCCGACCTCGTCACCCGCTACCGCCGCTTCCTGAGCAAGGGCCGTGCCTCGCTCGGCGAGATGTTCGGCGGCGATGTGGAGGTCGCCGCCGAGGGCCCCTGGATCCACACCGCGTCCGGGAGCCGCATCCTCAACTGCGGCGGATACGGCGTCTTCCTGATGGGCGCCCGGCACCCCCGGGTCGTCGCCGAGGTGACCCGGCAGCTCAACGCCAACCCGGTCGCCACCCGGCTGCTCCTCGAACCCGCCGTCGTCGACGCGGCCGAGGCGCTGATCGACGTCGTTCCCGCCGGGCTGCAGAAGGTGCACTTCGCGGGATCCGGCGCGGAGGCGGTGGAAGGCGCCATCAAGCTGGCGCGCGCCCAGGGCCGCGGCCGTCTGATCTCCATGGACCTCGGCTACCACGGCAAGACCATGGGCGCCCTCAGCCTCACCGCGAAGGACGTCTTCCAGGAGCCGTTCCGGCCGTTGCTGCCGCAGGTCTCGCACGTGCCGTACGGCGACGCCGCCGCCCTGGAGGCCGAGCTGGCGCGCTTCCCCGGAGAGGGCTGCGTCATCGTCGAGCCGGTGCAGGGCGAGGCCGGCGTGATCGTGCCGCCGGAGGGCTATCTGCGGGACGTCGCCCGGCTCTGCCGCGAGTACGGCGCGCTCTTCGTGCTCGACGAGATCCAGACCGGCCTCGGCCGCCTCGGCACCTGGTGGGGCGCCGACCGGGAGGGCGTCGTGCCGGACATCCTCCTGGTGGGCAAGGGACTGGCCGGCGGTGTGGTGCCGGTCTCGGCACTGGTCGCGACCCCTCAGGTGTTCCGGCCCTTCGACAAGGACCCGTTCATCCACACCTCGACCTTCTCCGGCAACCCGCTCGCGATGGCCGCCGCCCGCGGGGCGCTCGCCGCCATCAAGGAGGACTCCCTGGTCGAACGGTCCGACGAGCTGGGGCGGCTGCTGCTGACCGAGCTGGAGCGGATCGCCCGCGAGGTGCTCGGCCACCGGCTGCTCGAAGTACGCGGAGCGGGACTGCTCATCGGTCTGGAGTTCACCGTGCCCGGACTGGCAGGGGACCTGCTCCTGGAGCTGATCGGCGCCGGTGTCCTCGCCAACCACTCGCTCAACTCCTCCACCGTCATGCGGCTGACCCCACCGGCGGTGCTCAGCCAGGACGACGTGCAGTTCCTCCTCGACGCCTTCGAGAAGGCCGCCCGCGCCGTCCTCGCCTAAGGGCGGTAACCCCTGGCGGGCGCGCGACGACAGCTACGGCACCTCGCCGCATTGTCGGAACGTCCGCATACATCCAGTATGCGGATGTCCTCCGCCTCGCGATGCACCGCATCTGACGCCGCGCGCTGATCCACCAGGGATTACAGGACAGCCCTTGGCCACCGGACCGTACGGCCGCCCTTCCCCCTCCGACAACTGGAGCAGAATCACCGTGAGAAGCATTCACCTCCTGGTGGCCCTGGACACCGAGAACCCCTCGGCGGCCTTCGAGACCATCGCGGACTTCACCCGCTTCGCGGACATCGCGGAGGACATCCACGTCGTCGAAACCCATCGGCCCACCGCCCCGGACGCACCCCGCGACAGCGACTGGGAGGTCAACTTCCGGCGCGGCATCATGCGCTGGAACGAGGCGGAGATCCTCGATCCGGAGAAGCTGAGGATCGAATTCGACCAGACCGACGGCGACTTCGAGGAATTCCGGGGCAGCTGGCAGCTCACCCCGGCCGGCTCCGGCATCGAGGTCCGCTTCGAGGTCACCTACGACTTCGGCATCGAGAGCCTCGTGGGAATCATGGACCCCATCGCCGAACGCGTGATCAAGCGGGCCATCTGCTCCGTACTCGAAGGGCTCTTCGGTTCCATCACGGTGCTGGAGGGCGGCGAGGCGCTCACCGATCTGCCCGGTCCCGCTCCGGAGCCGGCCCACTCGCTCTCCGCCCGAGGAGGCGCCTGATGGATGCGCTGAACCGCTTCGACACCAGGACCACCTACCGGCTGATCCGGCTCGAATACCTCTTCGCCCTCGGTGTCAGCTTCTACTTCTTCTTCCGGCACCTGGGCGACATCCGCTGGTGGCCCTTCGCCCTGCTCTTCGTCTACATCGACCTGATCGGCTACATCCCCGGCGCCATCGCCTATCACCGCAGCAAGACCAAGCGGATACCGAAGGCGTACTACGTGCTGTACAACACCATGCACAGCATGGCGACCCAGGGCGCCGTCGCCCTGCTGTGGATCCTGCTGATCGGCAACGAGTGGGCGCTGCTCGCCCTCCCCATCCATCTGTGCGGCGACCGGGCCCTGTTCGGCAATTTCCTGAAGCCGTTCGGCGTCAGCTTCGAGCCCGTCGTCCATCCGCAGTTCGCCGCGCTGGAAGCGGCCGTGGAGCAGGGACCGGGAAGGCCCCCGGCCTCCGCCCCCGCCCCGGCTCCCGCCCGTCAGTCCGCCACCTCATGAGCTCGCCGATCGGCACGGCGCACCGGCCGGTCGTCGAGACCACGGTGTGGAGCGCGGCCCGGAGGTTCCCCACCGGGGTGTCGGTGGTGACCGTGGGCAGCGGGGACGCGGTGCACGGCAGCACGGTCAGCGCGTTCTCCTTCGTCTCCCACGAACCTCCGCTGATCTCCGTCTGTCTGCAGAACGACAGTTCGCTGCTCCCGCGCATCACGCAGCACCGCGACTTCACCGTCAATGTGCTCGCCGCCCACCAGTCCGCGCTGGCCCGGCACTTCGCCAGCCGCTCCAAGAGCCCGGGACGCGCCCAGTTCCAAGGGGTGCAGTGGACGCCGGGCGAGGGCGGTGTGCCGAGGCTGCGGTCCGCCCTGAGCTGGCTGCACTGCCGGGTGCACGAATGCGTTCCGGCCGGTGACCACATGGTCGTACTGGCCACCGTGACGGCCTGCGCGGCCGAGGGCGGCGGAGCCCCACTGCTGTACTTCGCCGGGCATCTTCACCCCGGTCACATCCGGATCGAGGAGGAAACCACATGACCACGCAGATTCCCGCCGAGGCGGACTGGGACCAGGCCCCCGGGCTGCTCGAAGGCGCCATGGACCTGGAGCTCACCGCGGCGGACTGCAACCTCCGCTACTGGCTGCAGGCCGTACCGCAGGGCACCCTGCGCGGCCGGCCGGACGGACACGACCCCGCGCTCACCGTGGCCCCGTACATGCTGGAGGGGCCGTTCTTCGAGGCCATCACCCAGGAGTACGCCTTCCGGGCACTGGCCGAGGAGAAGGCCACCCGGGTGCTGTCGTACCTGGTCCCGATCGCTCCGGACAACGACACCATGGAGTTCTACGCCACCCAGGTGCTGGACGAGTGCCGGCACGCCATGGTCTTCCGCAACCACCTGCTGGCGCTGGGCATCGCCCCCGAGCGGCTGGTCGAGGCCGTCGACACCTTCGCCTCGCCGTACAAGGACAGCGTGCTGGGGCCGCTGGAGCAGTGCAGCCTGGAAATCATGCGTGACGACCGCGACTTCATCGGCGGCGTGGTGATGATGACCATCATCCTGGAGGGCGCCCTCGCCCCCGCCGCCGAACTGAGCGAGCGCAAGTGGCGTCCCCTCGACCCGGCGGCGGCGGAGATCGACAAGGGCGCGGGCATCGACGAGATCCGTCATCTGACGGTCGGGGCGGACATCGCGCGCCGTCATCTGGTCGACCACCCGCAGGACAAGGACCGGGTCGTCGAACTCATCCGCCGCGGCATGGACATGTGGGAGGAGCTCCCCACCCACGACATGGTGCACTGGCGCGAGGAGAGGTTCCAGGAGGGGCTGCGCCGCCACGGTGACGTGGTGGGCGACTACGAGATCTGGCCGGGCCGGCGGCTGATCGACACCACCCCGCAGGAGCGGCAGGACACCGCCGACCAGTGGTCCGACGACATGAAGGCCAAGCGCCTGAAGTACATGGGGCTGGAAGAGGCCCTCGCATGACGGGCCCGGCCGCGGCCGGGCGGCCGACCGGCCCGGCCGCGGTGCTGTGCGGGCTCGGCGCCTGGCTGCCGCCCCGGGTGGTGACCAACGAGGAGCTCGTCGCCCGGATGGACACCTCGGACGAGTGGATCCGGACCCGTACCGGCATCCGGCAACGCCATGTGATCGAGCCCGGGATGTCGACCGGTTCGCTCGCCGTCGAGGCCGGGGCCAGGGCCCTGAAGTCGGCGCAGCAGGAATCCGTCGGCGCGGTGGTCCTCGCCACCACCACCCCGGACCGCCCGTGCCCGGCGACCGCCCCGGAGGTGGCCGCGCGGCTCGGTCTGGACGGCGTCCCGGCCTTCGACATCGGGGCCGTCTGCGCCGGATTCGTCTACGCACTGGCGACCGGGGCGGGCCTGATCGCCTCCGGTACGGCGGACGACGTCCTGGTGATCGGCGCGGACGTCTACTCGACACTGCTCGATCCCCAGGACCGCACCACCGGCCCGATCTTCGGGGACGGTGCCGGAGCCGTCGTACTGCGCCGCGGCGAGGCGGACGAGCCGGGCGCGCTCGGCGGGTTCGACCTGGGCACCGACGGGCACCTCTCCGATCTGATCGAGGTACCGGCCGGAGGTTCGCGCCAGCGGGGCAGCGGAGTACCGGCCGGGCCCCGGGACCACTACTTCGCCATGCAGGGCAAGCAGGTGTTCCGGCACGCGGTGCTGCGGATGACCGGCTCCGTGCGCAAGGTCGTCGACCGGGCCGGCTGGACCGTGCGGGACCTCGACCGGCTCGCCGCCCACCAGGCCAACTCCCGCATTCTCGACGCCCTCACCGAACAGCTCGGGCTGCCGGGCGAACGCGCCCTGTCCAACATCGACCGGGTCGGCAACACCGCGGCGGCGTCCGTTCCGCTGCTGCTCGCCGACTCGGTGGCCGACGGCACCCTGCGCGCCGGCCACTCGGTGGTGCTCACCTCCTTCGGAGGCGGCCTCGCCTGGGGCTCCACCACGCTGCGCTGGCCGCAGCTGGACGCCGTCTGACGGCAGGCACTGGCACACCGTCCCCCACCCGTCCCGTCCCACCCCCCCGTGCGTACATCGTTAAGGAGACAGAGATGCCCAGCGTTCTCGACCGGATCACCGAGGTTCTCGTCAGCCGGTTCGGAGTCGAGCCGGAGGAGGTCACCGAGGACACCACGATGCGCGATCTCGACCTGGACTCGCTGGCCCTGGTCGAATTCGCCCTGGTCGCCGGCGGTGAGTTCGGCATACAGATCGACGACGAGGAGGTCGGCGCCGAATCGTCGGTCAAGGACCTGATCGCCCTCATCGACAGCAAGAGCGCCGTGCTGTGATCCCCGACCGCGACGGCGCCGGGGCCCGTGACATAGCGGTCACCGGCCTCGGCCTGGCGACTCCCGCGGGCATCGGGGTGGCGGAGAACTGGACGCGGGTCCTGGACGCCGAACCGACCGCGGCCCGCGATGCCGCTCTGGCGGGGCTGCCGGTCGACTTCAGCTGCCGCGCCGCCGACTTCGACCCGGTGGCCCACTTCGGCAAGCGGCGGGCCTGGCGGCTCGACCGCTATGTGCAGCTGGCCCTGATCGCCGCGGCAGAGGCCGTCCACGAGAGCGGGCTCGACCCCGCCGACTGGGACGGAGCCCGGGTCGGCGTGGTCCTCGGCAACGCCCTCGGCGGCACCGCCACCTTCGAGCAGCAGGTCCGCACCCTCGACCGGCAGGGAGCGGCCTCCGTCTCACCGATGCTGGTGCCGATGTCCGCGGTCAACATGGTGTCCGGTTACGCGGCCATGGAGTTCGGCGCCCTCGGTCCCAACCTGGTCACCGCCACGGCATGCGCCTCGGGCGCCACCGCCATCGGCACGGCGCGGGACCTGCTGCGGTCCGGCACCTGCGACGTGGTGATCACGGGCGGCACCGAGGCGAGCCTGACCCCGACGGTACTGACCGGGTTCGCCCGGATGGGAGCACTCTCCCGGCGGAGCGACGATCCGGCCGCGGCCTCCCGCCCGTTCGACACCGACCGGGACGGATTCGTGGCGGCGGAGGGCGCGGGGGTGCTGGTGCTGGAGCGGGAGGCCGACGCCCGCGCCCGCGGCGCCCGGGTACGGGCCCGGCTGAGCGGGTACGGGGCGTCGGCCGACGCCCATCACGCCACCGCCCCCGACCCCGAGGGGCGCGGCGCCGAACGCGCGATCCGCACGGCACTGCGCGACGCGGGGGTGGCCCCGGACGAGGTCGACCATGTGAACGCGCACGGCACCTCGACCCCGCTCAACGACCTCACCGAGGCCCGGGTGCTGAAACGGGTGCTCGGGACGCGCCCCGCCGTGACCTCGTCCAAGGGCGTGACCGGGCACTCGCTCGGCGCCGCGGGAGCCATCGAGGCGGCGCTCACCGTCCTCGCCCTGGAACACGGGACCGTGCCGCCCACCGCCAACCTCGACAGCGTCGACCCCGCCATCGAGGTCGACATCGTGGCGAAGGCGCCCCGGGCCCTGCCGATCGGAGTCGCGCTGAGCAACTCCTTCGGATTCGGGGGACAGAACGCCGTGCTCGTGTTCACCGCGGCCTGACCGCGGAGCCATTCGGCTCGACATGAAGGAGAACGCTCATGCCTGCCCGACAGGACTCGCTGACCATCTCGCCGACAGGCTCCTTCGAGGAGCTGTCCGAACAGGTCAAGCAGGCCGGGCTGATGGATCCCCGGAAGGACTACTTCACCTTCAAGATAATCTCCAACCTCGTTCTGTTCGGGGCCTGCTGGGCGGCCCTGTTCTGGTTCGGGGACACCTGGTGGCAACTGGTGACGGCGGTCGTGCTGGGACTGGCCTTCGTCCAGACCGGCTTCATCGCGCACGACACGGGCCACAAGCAGATCAGCAAGGCCAAGGTGCCCTCCGAGGTGCTGGGCGCCATCCACATGAATCTGCTGATGGGCACCGCGTACGGCTGGTGGATCAACCACCACAACCGGCACCACAGCAACCCCAACAACCTCGACCGCGACCCGGACACGATGCGCCGTCAGGTCATCTTCGACGTGGACGAGATGCCGGCGAAGGCGACGAGCGGCTTCCGGCGGTTCGTCATCCGCTTCCAGTCGGTGATGTTCTTCGTGCTGCTGGGGCAGGAGGCCTGGCGACTGCACGCGTCCGGCTTCAAGGCGGCGCGCGCGGGTGGGCTGCGCCGGCCCGTCCTGGAGCTCGGGCTGATCGGGGTGCACGCCGTGGTCTGCCTGGCCGCCGTGTTCACCGTGCTGTCACCACTGACCGGCGTGGTGTTCGTGCTCCTCAACCAGGCGGTGTTCGGCCTGTATCTGGGAGCCGTCTTCGCCCCGAACCACAAGGGCATGGTCGTCTACCGCAGCGATGTCCAGCTCGACTGGCTCCACCGTCAGGTGCTGACGTCGCGGAACATCCGGTCCAGCCGGCTGACCGACTTCATGTACGGGGGGCTGAACTACCAGATCGAGCATCATCTGTTCCCCGCCATGCCCCGCGTCAATCTTCGGCATGTGCGGCCGATGGTCATCGACTACTGTGCGGAGCACTCCATCCCGTACCGCGAGGTGTCGGTCTGGGCGTCGTACCGCGAGGTGGCCGCCTTCCTCGGGAAGGTGAGCGACGAGGCCCGCAACGGCGCGGAACCGCAGGCTGCGTGAGTGTCACGGCCGGGTCCGACGGTGCCGGACCGCGCGTCGCCGCGCGGCATCGGGTGCCGCCGGGCCCGTGTGCCGGATGGTACGCGGACGCTCAGCCGTACCGGCCGACGCACAGGTATTCTTGGCTGTTTTTTTGCACACCGCGCTGAGAATGGGTTTTATCACGACCCCGGTGCGGCGTCAATTACTGAGTGGGTAATGGACTTTGCCAATTGCCCTCCTGCACAGTTGGTCGAGCGAGGGGCATGCTCGATATCTATTCGACGAGTGGCGGCCCTTCCCGACGGTCAACGGACGATTGGACGCGGGGGGATTCGTGACATTCAGGGTTCTTGGCTCAGTTGGAATAACAAGCGGAACCGGCCTGACCGCTTTACGGGGTGCCCGTCAGTGCACACTGCTCGCGCTGCTGCTCCTGAAGGCGGGTGAGCCGGTGACCAAGGAGCAGTTCTTCGAGGAGCTGTGGGAGGAAGGAATACCGAGTCAGCCCGGAAACGCATTACAGGCCCAGGTGGCCCGGCTGCGGAAGGTGCTCCGCGCGGAGCTCGGCGACGAGTTCGTCTGCCGGCGGCTCATCACCCGCCCGTCCAGCTACGTGCTGGACGTCGATCCGCTGGAAGTGGACGTCCATCTCTTCGGCTCCCTGACGAAACAGGCACGCGGGCTGATGCGGAATGACCCCGTCGCCGCGAGGGAGCTGTTCGACCGGGCCCTGTCGCTCTGGCGCGGCGCACCGCTGGAGGGTGTCACGGGCGGCCCGATCTGCCAGAGCGCCGCCGCCCAGTTCGAGGAGAACCGGCTTTCGGCCGTGGAAACACGGATACAGCTCGACATCGCGATCGACGGATACGCGCAGGCCGTGAGCGAGTTGAAGATGCTCGCCTACCTCGCCCCCTGGCGGGAGCGGCTGTTCGAGCTGTTGATGGTGTGCCTCTACCGGCTCGGCCGTCAGGCCGAGGCCATACAGACCTACAACCAGTTGCGCAGCCGCCTGGTCGAGGAGTTCGGGATGGAGCCCTCGCCGAGCGTCAAGAGCTGCATGATGGCGATCCTCAACCAGGACCCGGCGCTGGGCGGCGCCGAACGGCTCGTGGTGGCACGTACCCCGCTGTGCGGTACCGCGGTCGCGTCCTGACCCGACGCCCCGGCACACCGCTCCCTGCTCCACGCACCCCGGAAAGCGATTGTCGATGACGGAGGAATTTCTCGTGACGAAGCCCGACCGGACCACTTCGCCGGATGCGCCGACGACGGAACTCGACGATGTGCGCGATCTGATTCTGCGCTACCCCGGCGTCGCCCGTGCGCGACTGGAGCGGACAGCCGCGGGCCGGCTGACCGCGCGCATCCAGGGCTGGGACAACGCGAATGACCTCTCACCGGCCGGGCCGCTGAGCGAACTCGCCGAGATAAACCCGCACGAAACACGTTTTCTCTACGACGAGATATTTTCCGCCGAATCCTACTTGCAGGGCGGTATTACTCTCCGCGAGGACGCCGTGGTCTTCGACGTGGGCGCGAATATCGGAATGTTCAGCCTCTTCATCGGTGCCCGCTGCCCCTCGGCCAGCGTTTTCGCCTACGAACCGGTGCCCGACGTCTTCGACGTGCTGCGCAGCAACGTCGAGCGGCACGGTGTCTCCGCGCGGCTGCTGCCCTTCGGGCTGTCCGACCGGGAGCAGGAGATCGTCTTCAACTTCTATCCGGGCATCTCGATCATGTCGTGCCGCAGTGACTACGCGGACCTGGACAACGAGGTCGACCTGATCAAGCAGTACGTCGCGAACACCCGGGAGACCGGCGCCTCGGGCCGGGACGACCACCTGGCCCAGGTGGAGGCCCTGGTCGCCAAGGACTTCGAACTCACCGAGCGGCGCTGCCGGCTGAGGGCGCTCTCCGATGTGATCGAGGAGACCGGAGTGGAGCGCATCGATCTGCTGAAGATCGATGTGCAGCGGGCGGAGCTGGACGTCCTGCGGGGCGTCCACGAGCGTCACTGGTCCCTGATCCAGCAGATCAGCATGGAGGTCCACGACGAGAAGGGCACCCCGACCGAAGGCCGGGTGCAGCTCGTGACGGACCTGCTGACCGCGAACGGTTTCCGGGCCGCCGTGGCCGAGGAGGACCTGCTGCGCGGCACCGGCCGGTACGCGGTACAGGCGGTTCGCCCCGAGTACGCGGACGATCCCCGGCCGGTGGTGGCCTCGGCCGATTCCGGCAAGCCGCGCCTCGATCCGCGGGCCATCCTCGACTGGCTGGCCGAGCAACGGCCCGCCGGGCCGGTTCCGGACGAGATCGTGCTGGTCGACGGCCTGCCGCCGCAGGACTGAGCGACCCGACCCGGGCCGACGCCCGAACATCGCACAGGGGCCCGCCGGACCGGATCCGGGGGGTCCCTGTTCGTCCTGCACACACTGCCCGCACGGCCGGGTGCCGGACGGGACACGGTGCGCACGGCGCGGAAGACCCCCGGGACCGGTGAGGTCCCGGGGGTCTTCCGGACGGCGAGGGGTGACCGTCCGGCGGTGGTTCTTCAGGCGGAGGCCCGTTCGGGCGCCGTGGCCAGCAGTGCGTCCAGCTCCGCCAGCGCCAGGTCCGCCGCCGCGGCGGCGGCGGCGCTGTCCGGGTCGCCGGCCAGGCCGAAGAAGGTGTTCAGCAGCTGCCCCTCGGCGGCTTCCAGCTGCTCCGGTGTCGGTCCCATGACAAGCTCCCGGGTCTCGGATCGGGTCGGACGGATGTGG
The DNA here is from genome assembly GCF_043083485.1 of Streptomyces sp. NPDC014727. NCBI lineage: Bacteria > Bacillati > Actinomycetota > Actinomycetes > Kitasatosporales > Streptomycetaceae > Streptomyces > Streptomyces sp. NPDC014727. Next base: position 147,826 of record NZ_JBIBYR010000005.1, read on the forward strand.
CGCCGCCTCAGACGGCGTTGGCCGCCTTGAAGATGTGAAGGAGCCCGCTCAGCCGGGCCTCGCCCTGGAAGGCCACGTACTCCGGCAGCACCAGCGGCGCCCACTTCTGCTTGTAGGCCAGCTGCGTCTGAGCCGGGTACACGGCCGCGCCATTGGCCAGCAGCCACCGCATGAACCAGGCGAACCCCTTGCTGGCGCCCGGCACTTCGTACTCCTCGTCCAGCCCGGTGAACGGGGTGAACCCGAAGTGCAGCCAGTCGGCCCCCTCGGAGACGAAGGTGTCGATGGCCGTCCGGTTGATGGCCTCCATGATGCCCGGCACCTTGTCCGGAAGCCGGCGGCTGAGGTCGTGCAGCCAGCCGCTGCGGCTGCCGTGGGCGGGGGAGTAGGAGATGTACCCGACGGGCTTGCCGTCGATCCGGCCCACGAAGAGACGGCGCAGCGCCTGCGCCTCGCCGCCCAGTTCACCCACCAGGAACTCCAGCGGCTTGGCGTGCTCGCCCTTGCTGCCCAGCCAGGCGCGGTCGACCTCGGCCACCGCCTCCGCACAGTCCGCCAGAGGGCTCTCCGTCACGGTGAGCCCGGCCCGGAACGAACGGGCGATCTTGTTCCGCAGCTGCATGAAGCGCGTGCCGCGCAGGCTGAAGTCGGCCAGATCGATGGCATACGACGCGCCCACCTGGTTCACGGTGAAGCCGTGCTCGGTGTACAGGCCGGTCTCCGCCCGCTGGAGCTGGACCGACACGACCGAACGATTTTGCGCGGCGGCGAACTCCAGAAAGCCCTTGAGCAGCCGGCCCGCGGCGTCCGGGGGAGAGAAGGGGCCGCCGAACTGCACCAGATAAGGGCCGGAGGTCCGGTACACGATCACTCCGGGCACACCCGGTAGTGAGAAGCGGGAATTACCGCTGCTGAGGGCCAGGAACGCGCTGGGATTGTCGCTGAACTCCGCCACGGCGCGGAGCGTGTTGTCGAAGTCGATGCTGTCTGCTGTGACACTGGAAGTCATCCTGCACGCCCCACGAGAATAGACGGGTAATGCGGTCTGCCGCCGCGCAGCGGGAAGTCAGACAGATCCGGCCCTGCTCCTGGTGGAGTGCAGGGCCGGATCCATTGCTGCGTGCTGCGGAGAGGGCAGGATTCGAACCTGCGTGGACCTTTGCGGGCCCGACCTTGCTTGCGCGCGGTCCCCGATAAACCACTCCGGGCACCTCTCCGTGTTCCCGGTCCGGTTTCCCGTCCCGTTCACAGGTAAGAGTCTGCCAGAGGGTCCTGACATGGCCCTGACGTCCCGCTGATGGAGCGCCGGCCCGGCCCGCCCCGGCCCGGCGCACCCTCACATGCGCCGCAGGCCCGCGTACTGGAGCGCCCCCATCGCCGCCACCACCAGGCCCTGGAACACGATCCATCCGTTGCCGATGCCCGTCGCGCTCAGCGAGTCCATGGCGACCGTCGCGACGCTGAGCACGGCCCAGGCCACGTTCATGGTGATGATGACCGAGACCGCGCCGCGGTTGATGTTCTCCTGGCGGGAGACGACCAGCACCCACAGGGCATACACGGTGAGGAACACGCCCACCGGGTACTGCACCGCGAGGCGCACTCCCAGGAACGAGTCCAGGACCGTGGCGAGTGCGAGGTAGCCGATGCCGTTCGCACCGGTGAGGACCACGTCCGCCACGAGGGCGAACCGCAGGAGGCTGTCGGAACGGGCGGCACCCGTCGCCGGGACCGTACCCGCGTTCTGGGACGACGTCATGAGGTCTTCCTTTCGTTGTCGTGCTGCTGATCCGGAGGTGTGTGCAGGGTGGAGCCGGCCGTGCCCCCGGCGTCGGAGAGCACCGGGGTGGGTGAACCGAGGAGGACCCGGGTCTCGGTGTTCGCCGGAAGGAACGATTCGAGTGCGATGCCGCTCAGCGGACCGCAGGGGAGATCGGAGAACAGAGTGCCGGGGCGCTCCCCGAACGAGGTGACGATGTGGAAGAAGGTCATCAGGCGCCCCTCCCGGTTCAGTTCGATGGGAAGAAGCAGCCGGTCCGCCTCGCCGGAATCAGTGAATTCAGATTCCTCGGAGGCGGATAATTCCGCGCCCCGCGCCTCCGGAAGACCTTCTATGGACGCTTCCAATTCGCGCAGGCGGGCGTCCCCGGTGATTTCGCTCCAACGCCGGAGCATGCGTATGACGTGGTAACGGACCTGAGCGAGATTGGTCAGGTGAGGCGCCAGTCCATCCGGGTGAAGAATGATGCGGAGGAAATTTGCGGGTGCCAGGAGGTGGCCCGGGATGTCGCTCATCAGCATTTCCATCGTGTGATTGAGAGCCACGATGTTCCAGCAACTGTCGGTGACCATGGCCGGATACGGTTCATGACCGGTCAGCACCTTCTCCAGGACCGGGCGGACGTCATCCGGCAGCGGAGGCACGCTGTCGTACCAGCGCAGCCTTCCCGCCGCGCTCGCACGGGCGATGAGTTGCTGTCGGTGCGCGGGCGGCAGCCCGAGCGCCTGGGCGATGTGGAGAACCGTCTCGGCGTCGGGGGTCTGCTCGCAGGCCTCGATCCGCCTCAGGTGGCTCAGGGAAAAACCGGCCCGCTCGGCAAGCATCTGCTTGCTGAGCGATTTCTGGCGCCGCAGGTCACGCAGAAGCAGCCCCAGGACGCCGTCGTCTTCGGAGGAACGCATGCCCATACGGGGACGGTAATGACCGGCGCGCGGCCATCTCAATTACCTCTCAGGTAATCGTCGTCCGCTCGGTCGCGGAAGTTCGGACGCGCTCGGCGGCACCGGCTCCGGTTCCTTGCTTCCTCGCCGGATCGCGCCGCCTCGTACCGCCGTGGCCAGGGCCGGAACAGGCGGGAGCCGGCTCGTTCGCGGTGCGGGGCTCGCGAGTCCGTGCCGGGCCCGTCCGCTGCGGCCGGAAAGCGGCCGGAAAGCAGCCGGAATGCGGCTGGAAATCGGCCGGGGAACAGCAGAGAAAGGGAAGCCGCGAAAGCGGCTCCCCTTCTCGGTCCCACCGTGTCACCGGGCGACGTCCGCGGCCCTCCCGGCGCCGACCGCCTCCGCGATCATCCGCTCCATGGGGACGGCGCCGACCCGCCCCGAGACCAGGAACGCGAACACCAGCGTCGCCACCATGATCACCGTGCCGAGCCACACCATCGTGTCCACCGGAACCGTGTAGGCGCCCACGGTCCGCACGACGCATTCACCCAGCAGCGCCGCGCCCCACACCGCCGAGAACCGCATCTCCGCCCGCCGGAACGCCGCCGACTCCACCGAAAGCCGTTGCCAGGCGGCGCTCTTGGCCGCGTCACCCTTGACCAGCCACGGCCGCATGCCCGCGCTCATCATCGGCTGCCCCTTCAGCGCGGTCACCAGGACGACGATCCCGATGATGCTGCTCACCCCGCTGTCCTTGGCGAGCATCAGCCGCGGGTCACCGACCACCAGGCTCGTCAGCAGCCCGACCGTGTTGACCGTCACCATCAGCGCCGCCGGCCCGTTGAGGCGACGCCCGCGCACCACGCCCCACACGGTGCGCACGGCCGGCAGCACGCTGCTCCAGGCCAGCGCGGCGAACGTGCCCGTACCCGCCGCCTTCAACGCGTAGTACGAGACGAGCGGCACCCCCACATCCACGAGCAGCGGCATCATGCTGTCCAGCAGCGCCTTGCGAGGAGCGAACGGGGCGGCGGCCGGAGCATCTGCGACAGAGGTGGTGGCTGTGGCTGCCGGGCTGGTCATGACAGGTTCCTCTCCCGTGTGGGCGGGCACCTTCGCGACCCCGCTCCCGATACGTACAGACTGGCCGCCGGGCCCCGTTGCCCGGCAGAGCCGCGTGTACCGAGGTCCGTATGACGAATGTCAGCCGTCGCCGATGACGGAACGGGTGTCGGCCGGGCGGCTCGACGACGCGGCGGAACTCCTGCCGCCCGAGTCTCCCTGTCCGTCGGCCGACGCCCCGCTCTCCGTGGGGGCCGTGATCTGACCCGTGACCCCGGCAGAAGAGTTAATGCCCGATAAATAACATATACAGCGATACGCTCCGCAGATGATCCCCCATGCCATCTCCCTGGCGGCAACCGGCCTGAAGATCGACTGGACCAGGATGCCGACGTACAACACGATCATGTCGGTGGCCGCCGGTGCCGGGCTGTTGCTCGTGGTGATGCTGGGGCGTCAGCTCCTCACGCCCGGACGCACCATCACCCCCGACGGCTGGGTGCTGGCATTCGGGGCCATCGGCTTCACCCTGGTGACCACCGGCCTCCACATGACCCTGACCTGGCCGCTGGCCGGACAGGGCTTCCCGTTCGACAACGTCATCTTCGGCGAGCCGGCACTCGCCTTCGGGGTCTTCCTGCTCGCCGCGAGCTTCTACCTCTGGAAACGCGGCGCCGAACTCAACAGCGCCGATCGCATCGTCCGCACGGCCCGCGTCGCCTCGCCCATCTCCGTCTTCGTGTTCGGCCTCGGGCTCGCCTGTTTCGGGATCGCCGCCGCAGGCTGGAAGTACACCCTCTTCGCCGCGCCGCCGGAGGAACCCATCTCCGGGGAGTTCGCGAAGTGGCCGGTGCTGGAGGCGAGCTTCATGTCCGGGCTCTACGTCCTGGTGGGCATCGGCGCGCTCCTGTTCCCGTTCGCGCTGCGTCGGCCCAGAAGCCGGATGAGCCCGGTCATCGGGGTCGTCTGGGGTCTGGCCGGACTGGCGTTCCTGTTCTTCGGGGGGCTGAACTACTTCACCCACATCGGACTCATCGTCAACACCATGTGAACCGCCCCCGACGCTGCTCGGGCAGCGGGCCGGGACCGGCCGGCACTGCGAAGAGCGCCCGGCGCACGCACTCTTCGCAGCGACGTACCGCAGGAGGCTGCCGCCTTCACGGCGAAAGCACCGTCCCGCTCGTGCCCGCCGGATCCGTCCACCCCGTCACGGCCACCACCTCGCGCGCGATGTCCGTGACCTTCCTGCCGTCCGTCGCCAACCGGACCGTGTCCGCCGGTGAACGTTCGTCCAGGAGACGGGCCTTGCGGACGCTGTTCGCCACTTCGCGGTCGAGTTCCGAGCCGATCTCGCGGCCCGCGAGCCGGCCGTACGTCGTGGTGTCGGAGGCGGTGAGCAGGACCCGGACGATCCGTACGTCCGCACCCATCGCATGCTCGAACATCGCCGCCGACTCCGGCAGCACACTCACCGTGTTCGTATAGATTAGGCGCCGGTAGCCGAGGTCCGCGAAGTTGGACCAGACCGCCGTCAGGTTGCGCTCGGTGATTCCCGCCCGGTGCGGATCGCCCTCCGGCGCGGGATGGACCTGGCCCATCAGATCGCCCTCCATTACGGCGTGCGCCGCCTGGACGGCCCGCAACTGTGCCGAGACCTCCCAGGCCACCGTCGACTTGCCTACGCCCGCGCGCCCGCCGATGAGCAGTACCTCTGCGTGATCCATGTCGGCAGGGTGCCAGCCCGTGTGGTCTCCCGCGATCCGATTGCGCGGGCGCGCCGGGCGGGGCCGCCCGAACGCGCCCTCCCGAGCCGCGCGGCATACCGCGTACGGAGTACGGCGGAGGGACGCCGTACTCCGCAAGGAGGCGGGAGAGTTCCCCCCTGGCGGCCGCCCCCACACGGCGGACGCCCGCTTAGAGTCGGGAACCATGCAGACCCCTGATGCGCGTACGTCCCGGTGGTGGCGACCGCCGCCCCGTAAACGCGGCCGATGGGCCGCGGCACTCGCGGTGCTCGCCGTGCTGGCCGGTGCGGGGGTCTGGACCGCCGCGGCCGACGACGGCGGGCCCGCCGTGCACCGCCAGGACCGGATGATGCGGATCGACGGGGTGTCCATCGACACCTCGTACTTCACCACCGGGGGCACGGAACGCCGGCCGGCCGTGCTGATCGGGCACGGGTTCGGCGGCAGCAAGAACGACGTGCGGGCGCAGGCCGAGCAGCTGGCCGGTGCCGGATACGCCGTGCTGACCTGGTCCGCCCGCGGGTTCGGGAAGTCGGGCGGAAAGATCTCGCTCAACGCCCCCGACCGCGAGGTCGAGGACGTGTCCCGGCTGATCGACTGGCTGGCGGACCGGCCCGAGGTCGAGCTCGACGCGCAGGGCGACCCGCGGGTCGGGATCACCGGGGCCTCCTACGGCGGAGCCGTCTCGCTCCTCGCCGCCGGGTACGACAAGCGCGTCGACGCCATCGCACCGCAGATCACCTACTGGAACCTGGCCGACGCGCTGTTCCCCGACGGGGTCTTCAAGAAGCTCTGGGCCGGAATCTTCATCACCACCGGCGGCGGCTGCCAGAGGTTCGAGCAGCGGCTCTGCGCGATGTACGAACGGGTCGCCGCCGACGGAAAGCCGGACGCCGCCGCGCGTGCGCTGCTGACCGAGCGTTCCCCGAGCGCCGTCGCCGACCGCATCAAGGTGCCCGCGCTCATCGTTCAGGGTCAGAGCGACTCCCTCTTCCCGCTCGGTCAGGCCGACGCCATGGCCAGGGCGATCAGCGGCAACGGCGCACCGGTCGCCGTCGACTGGATCGCCGGCGGGCACGACAGTGGTGAGACGGAGACCGACCGGGTGCGGCAGCGGATCGCCGGTTGGTTCGACCGTTACCTGAAGGGCGACAAGGGTGCCGACACCGGCCCGGGATTCCGCGTCACCCGGACCGGCGGCGTCGACTCCACCGACGGGGCGGTACTCACCCGAGGGGCCACCAGCGATACGTACCCGGGGCTGACCGGCGGCGGTGAGAGCTTCGACCTCGGGCGTCGGACCCGGACGTTCCGTAACCCCGCCGGGGCCAACCCGCCCGCCGTCTCCGCCGTTCCCGGCATCGGCGGCGGTCTCTCCCGGCTGTCCTCCCTCGGCGTCGGCCTCTCGATCGACTTCCCCGGACAGTTCGCCCGCTTCGACTCGGCCCCGCTGGACACGTCCCTGCGCGTCACCGGTTCCCCGACCGTGCGGGTCCGCGTCGACGCGGGGCGCGGCGACGCCGTGCTGTTCGGCAAGGTGTACGACGTGTCGCCGGACGGCAGACAGCAGGTGCTGCCCTCGCAACTGGTCGCACCCTTCCGGATCACCCCGGACCGCCAGGGCGGACCCGTGACCCTGACCCTGCCCGCCATCGACCACTCGTTCGACGCGGGACACCGGCTCCGCCTGGTCCTCTCCGCCACCGACCTCGGCTACGCCTCACCGGCCGAGCCGACGACGTACAAGGTCACCACCCTCGGCCCGCTGACCGCCCCCACCGTCCCCGCGCTGAAGACCGCACCGGCCGCCCTGCCCGGGTGGACCTGGTGGCTTCCGGCCGCCGCCCTCGTGATCGCCGCCCTGCTGCTGCTCACCGCCCGCCGCCGTACCGCCACACCCGCACCCGATCCGGCGCTCGCCGAGGTGCCCCTCCAGATCACCGGTCTGTCGAAGAAGTACGCCAGGTCCGCCGACAGGTATGCCGTGAAGGAGCTGTCCTTCCGGGTCGAGAAGGGGCAGGTGCTCGGGCTCCTCGGACCCAACGGCGCGGGCAAGACCACGACCCTGCGCATGCTGATGGGCCTCATCACGCCCGACGACGGCGAGATCCGCGTCTTCGGGCAGGCCATCCGGCCGGGCGCGCCCGTGCTGTCGCGCGTCGGCTCGTTCGTCGAGGGCGCGGGCTTCCTGCCGCACCTGTCCGGACGCGCCAACCTGGAGCTGTACTGGCAGGCCACGGGGCGCCCCGCCGAGGACGCGCACATCGAGGAGGCCCTGGAGATCGCCGGTCTCGGCGACGCCCTGGCCCGTGCCGTCCGTACGTACTCGCAGGGCATGCGGCAACGGCTCGCCATCGCCCAGGCCATGCTCGGCCTGCCGGACCTGCTCATCCTCGACGAACCGACCAATGGACTCGACCCGCCCCAGATCCGGGAGATGCGCGACGTGATGATCCGGTACGCGGCCGGGGGCCGGACCGTCATCGTCTCCAGCCACCTCCTCTCCGAGGTCGAACAGTCCTGCACCCACCTCGTGGTCATGGACCGCGGCCGGCTCGTCCAGGCGGGCCCCGTCGCCGAGATCACCGGCTCCGGCGACATGCTGCTCGTCACCAGCGCGCAGGACGTGGCCGAACCCCTCGTGGAGAAGGTGGCGGCGCTGCCGGGGATCGGCTCGGCCGTCCGTACGGACGACGGACGCGGGCTGCTCGTCCGGCTCGACGGAGCCACCTCGTCCGAGCTGATCGCCGAACTGGTCCGGCTGGACGTGCCATTGACCGGTGTCGGCCCCCACCGTCGCCTGGAGGACGCGTTCCTCACCCTGATCTCCGGAGGCTCCGCATGAGTGCCGCAGCCGATCTCACCGAAGCCGCCGAGGCCCCGGGCTACCGCGCCCGGCGCACCCTGCCGCTGCGCGTCGAGGCGGTACGTCAGCTGCGCAGGCGCCGCACCCTGCTCATGGGCGGGGTCCTGGCCGCACTGCCGTTCATCCTGATCGCCGCGTTCGCGATCGGCGGCACGCCGTCCTCACGGGGCGGCGGCGACCGGATCACGCTGATGGACACCGCGACCGCGTCCGCCGCGAACTTCGCCGCGACCTGCCTGTTCGTGTCCGCCGGGTTCCTGCTCGTCGTACCGGTGGCACTGTTCTGCGGGGACACCGTCGCCTCCGAGGCCAGTTGGTCGTCGCTGCGCTATCTACTGGCGGCGCCCGTGCCACGGGCCAGACTGCTGTGGAGCAAGCTCGTCGTGGCGCTCGGCTTCAGCCTGGCCGCGATGGTGCTGCTGCCGCTGGTCGCGCTGGCCGCGGGAGCCGCCGCGTACGGATGGGGGCCGCTCGAACTCCCCACCGGCGGCGCGCTCGCGACCTCGGCCACCGTGCCGCGTCTCGCCCTCGTCGTCGCGTTCGTCTTCGTCTCCCAACTCGTCACCGCCGGGCTGGCGTTCTGGCTGTCGACGAAGACCGACGCCCCGCTGGGCGCGGTCGGCGGTGCGGTCGGACTGACCATCGTCGGCAATGTGCTGGACGCCGTCACCGCGCTCGGCTCCTGGCGCGAATTCCTGCCCGCGCACTGGCAGTTCGCCTGGGCGGACGCGCTCCAGCCCGATCTGGAATGGGGCGGCATGGCGAAGGGCGCGGCGATCTCGGTGACGTATGCCCTGATCCTGTTCGCCTTCGCCTTCCGGGGGTTCAGCCGTAAGGACATCGTGTCCTGAGCTCGACATTCCGCCGATTCCCCGGACTCCGTTGCCGCATCGAGATTCATCCGCAACGCGGCGCCCGCCGCGTCGGGCGGCGCCGCCCGACCGCGACGGCGCGAAGCAGCGGGACGCCGTCGGCCCCGGTCCGCGTCGAGGGTGCCAACAACCGGGTCGTCCTGCTCTCCGACGCCCTCGCCAACACCGGCGCGACCGATGCCGAAGCCATCCTCGAACGCATCGGCACCGCCCCTGCCGCCACGCAGCGCGCGCGAGATGGACTGACCGGGGGAGCCGGCGGGCCGCGCCGGCCCGCCGAACGGCCTCGCGGACCGGGGAACGGACCGCCCGCAACGGCGCCGGTCGCACAGACCTGCGAAAGTCGGCTGTGCGGCCTGCTCGCCGACGCCATGATGGGCGTCATGTCCTCCCTGTTCCTGGCGCTCGCCGTGATCACGACCGGCCTCTACGCCGGATTCCTGCTGACGTTCCTGATCGCGATCATGCCCGGCATCGCGGTACTGCCCGACGAGCGGTTCACGGCCGCGATGCGCCGCTTCAACGAGAAGGTGCCCGGACCGGTCTTCCTGGTCCTCTTCCTCGGCGTGATCGCCTTCCCGGCCGCCGTGGCCGTCGTCGGGGACGGCGGCATCGGCCGACTGCTCGCCATGGCGGCGCTGGCGTGCGCGGTCGGCAGTCACCTGATCACGATCGCCGGGAACATCCCGTTGAACAAACAGCTCGCGGAGTCCGAGGGCGGTGACGACGGCGCGGCCCGCGCGGCGTTCGAGTCCCGCTGGAACAGCCTCCACCGGATCCGGACGGTCCTGTCCCTCGCCGCGTTCGTGCTGCTGGCCGTGGCCGCCGCGTAGGACAGGGCGCGCGCAGGACGGCGGGCCGGTTCCTTCCTGTGAAGGGGCCGGCCCGCCGTGCGTCATGCGAGGTGGAAGACCTCGCTTGAGCAGGAAGCGGACGCGCTGCATCGTGTGGGCCCCTGTGTCCGCTCAGAAGTTGAATGTGTCGATGTTCTTCCGGTCGAAGACGGTCGGCTCGCCGAGGACGACCTCGCCGTCCTTGCCGATCGTGTACTCACCGAGCTTTCCGGCCTTGAACTTCTCGCCCTCCGCGCCGCTGATCTGCCCCGACGCCAGCGCGGCGGCGGCGTACGAACCGAGATGACCCAGCTCCTGCGGGTTCCAGAGCGAGAACTGCTCGACCGTGCCGTCCTTGACGTACGTGCGCATCTGGTTCGGCGTGCCCAGCCCGTTCAGCACGACCTTGCCCTTGTACGAGGAGTCGCTCAGGTAGCGGGCGGCGGCGGCGATGCCGACCGTGGTCGGCGAGATGATGCCCTTGAGGTCCGGGTACGCCTGCATCAGGCCCTGCGTCTGCTGGAACGACTTCTGGTCCGCGTCGTCCCCGTACGCCACCTTCACCAGCCGCACGTCCTTGTACTTGGGCAGCTTCAGCTCGTCCTTCATGAACTCGATCCAGGTGTTCTGGTTCGTGGCGTTCTGCGTGGCCGAGAGGATCGCGACCTTTCCCTTGTAGCCGATCTGTGCACCGAGGTGCTGGACCAGGCTGCGGCCGATCTCCTCCGAACTCGCCTGGTTGATGAAGAGCTGGCGGCAGTCCTTCGCCGTGTCGGAGTCGTACGCGACGACCTTGATGCCCTTGCGCATGGCCTGCTTCAGCGGGCCGCACACCGCGTTCGGGTCGTTGGCCGCGACCAGGATCGCGTCCTGGCGCTGCTGGATCAGCGTGTTGATGTAACTGACCTGATGAGGGTGGACTTGCCCGCGCCGTTCTCTCCGGCGAGCGCGTGGACCTCGCCGGGGCGCAGGGACAGGGACACGTCCTGAAGGGCGCGTACGGCACCGAAGGACTTGCTCACGTCGCTCAGCGCCAGGACCGGGGCGGCCCGGTCCGTGGCCGGGGACGGGCCCGTGGCGGGCTGGTTCATGGGTGCTCCTCAGCGGTGGGATGCGTCGGCGGGACGCGATGGTCCCCACGCCATGAAAGGTTTCAGTGAGACAGCTCGGAAGCTAGGCGGGGACTGCTCACGCAGTCAATGGGTCGGTGACGAGAACTTCGCGCGGTCGAGGGTGGGGAGTGATGCGAATGAGGAGAGAAATCTGAAACGATTCATGTTGTCAGTCGGATGCCGTTCGTCAAGGCTTCGGTCACTGCGACAGCGTCCGCTCGATGCCCGTCCGGACGAAGGAACGCGCGAGGCGCCCCCGTTGGACGCGCCACTTCGGGGAGGCCGGGCGCGGGTCGGCTCCGTAGCGGCGGCGGTGGATGTCGGCGACGACCTCTGCGGGCGCACCCGACTCGGCCAGCACTTCCAGCGCCTCCCCCTTGGTGATGAGCCGCCCCTCCCGCAGGGTCACCGATGCCCGCGCGAGGGTCAGCAGTCCGTGGTCCACCCAGACATCGCGGAGCCAGAGGGACGGCTTGGCGCTCGCCGGATACCAGTAGTCCTTGAGATCGCTCCGGATGAACTCCGCCAGCTCCTGGTCGGAGACCTCCGGGACGAGCCCGGCGGGTCCCGGTCCCAACAGCGACAGCCCGCCCGTACTCAGTTCCCGTCGGCCGACCGCGGTGACCGGCCGCTCGAACAGCCGCCCCTGTGCCCAGGTCACATGGTCGCGTCCCACCTCCGGGAGCGTCGAACGCACCACGTAGGAGCAGTGCAGCAGCGAGGCCCCCGGCACATCCGCGATCAAGGTGCGGTGCAGAAGCCCGAGTTGCCGCCTCTGGGAGTCGCTGACCGCCGACGCCACGAGGGCCACGAGGTCGAGGTCGCTGCGTCCGTGCCGGTAGTCCCCCAACGCCAGGGACCCGTGCACCCAGACCGCCTCCAGGGGCACGACACGACCGGCGTCGGCGATGAAGCGGTCCAGAAGAGGCCCGGCGGGCCGTTCCTCGTCGGCGTCCATGGAATCGACTATGGCACGGGGCGCTCGGCGGCGCGGGGGTTACGGACGATCGGATCGGTACGCACCCACCGGAACCGCTGGAGCAGGAGATCACGCGCGGGGGCGGCCATGGCACACCTCCTTCTTCGCACGGTCGCAGCCGCCGGTCGGATTCCTCAGTGGTCCGCGTTCGCACGTCAACGCCCTTGAGGTGGAGGAGCTGTGACGGTCCATGCCGAAAACGCAACCCTCGGCCGTGCGTGTCGGTCTGAGTCTGCACAGTGCCCGGTGCCCGGCGCACCGCACACCCCCCAACTCCGAACGAACGAAGGAGTCCACGTGGCACACCGTGCTCTCGGATCCACCGTGGCCCTCGCCATCACCGTGGCGACCGCCGTGATCACCCTCCCCGCCGCCCAGGCATCGACGCCCGCCCCCGTCACGGCCTCGGCGTCCCCCGCGGGGGCCGTGCCCACCCCGGCCCCGCGACGCGACGACTTCAACGGCGACGGCTACCTGGACGTGGCGTTCACCGCGCCCGGTGCCACCGTCGGCGGGAAGGCCGGAGCCGGGTACGTGGGTGTGGTGTACGGCTCCAAGTCCGGTCCGCAGACCTCCACCAAGCAGGTCTTCACCCAGGACTCGCCCGGAATCCCGGACACCGCCGAGGCCGGTGACGCGTTCGGCAGCTCGATGGTCTCCGCGGACCTGGACCGGGACGGGTACAGCGACCTCGTGGTCGGCGCCGGGGCCGAGAAGGTCGGCACGGCCGACGCCGCCGGTTCGCTCACCGTGATCTGGGGCGGCCCGCAGGGGCTGTCCGGCGGCGCGACCCTGCTGACCGGCGACGAGCGGTACGCGGGGATCGGCGCCAAGACCGTCGTCGGCGACTTCGACGGCGACGGAGCCATGGACATCGTCACCCTCGGCATGGGCGACCTCCACGTCCTGTCCGGCCCGTTCAAGCGCGACGGCAGCGCCGCGGCCCCCGCGCGGGTGATCCGGGACATGGACGATCTGCGCCATCTCGACTTCGCCGCAGGCGACTTCAACGGCGACGGCCGCGACGACCTGGCCGCCGTCGTCCACGACGGCGACGAGTTCGACGCCCGGCGCATCCTCATCCGCAACGGCGGAGCCAAGGGCCTCGCCGAGAAGTACACCGTCGTCAACCGGCCGAACGGCTTCCGCCTCCAGGGCGGCGAGACCATAGCGGCCGGGCAGATCAACGGAGACAAGTACGCCGACCTCGTCGTGGGCCGCACGATCGAGGGCTACGACAGTGACCTGGACTATCCGCTCGCCCTCGGCGGCATGATCACCTACGTACCGGGCAGCGCCACCGGCCCACGGGGCGACCGGGCCAAGGTCTTCAACCAGGACACCGCCGGAGTCCCCGGTGCCGCCGAAGTCCACGACGGCTTCGGCGCGTCACTGTCGATCGGCGATGTGAACGGCGACGGCTACGGCGACATCGCCGTCGGTGTCCCCTACGAGGACCTGGGCAGGACGAAGAACGCCGGTTCCGTCCTGGTCCTGCCCGGCACCGCGTCCGGCCCCACCGGGAAGGGCACCGTGGGCTTCAACCAGGACACGCCGGGCGTCCCCGGCGGGGCGGAGGCGAACGACCAGTTCGGCGGAGCTGTCAAACTGGTCGACGCCAACCGCGACGGCCGCTCCGAGCTGGTCGTCGGCGCCCCCGGCGAGAACGCGGACGCGGGCTCCCTGTGGGTCTTCCCGACCACCGCCTCCGGTGTGACGGCCAAGGGCTCGTTCACCTTCGGCCATGGCGCGCTGGGCACGGTGGCGAAGGCCGCGAAGCTGGGCTCCTCCTTCAACCGCTGACCGACCTGAGGCCCCCGTCGCCGGACCGCCGCGCACTGCGTGGCGTCCGGCGACGGGGGCCGGCCCGGCGAGCCGGTCGGGGTCGTGCAAGCCGGTGCGGGAGAGGGCGTCACCGGACCGGCCGTGGTGCCCGCCGCTCGTGCCGGGGCCCGGGGCGTCGGCCCGCCTCTTCCCGGGAGCGGCGTCGTGCCCCGTAGGCACACCGTGTGCAGGCTCCGTCCTGTCCGGTTCCGCGGTTGCGGCGGCTTCGGCTCTGCGATCATGGCGACGAAGGCGGAACACACGGCCGAGGGGGGCACGGTGATTTCTGAACCGGAGATGGCGGGGGAGTTCGATTCGGTCGAGACCCGCGAGGTGATGGGCGGCTTCGACCGGGAACAGGCCGGGGGGCGACGACGGCGAAGACCGTGGTTGTGGGCGCTGGGCGGCGCGGTGACGGCGTCGGCCCTCTGGGGGGCGGCGCTCTTCCTGCACGGCCCGGGCGACCGAGAGCCCGACACGCACGGATACCGGCTGGACCGGGATCCTTGCCCGTCCCTGCGACTGAAGTCGATCGGCGCGGCGATCGCGCCGAGAGAGCGCACCAACGTGGCCGACTCGGCGATGTTGCACCATGCCGTCCTCGACCAGACCCAGTGCTTCATTCCTCTTCGTTCCCGGACCCGGGGGGAGCGGGCCGGGAAGGGCTGGTCCCTCCACTACACCGTGGGAATCAAGGTGGAACTGCACAAGAAGACCGATCCCGCCCCGGAATTCGAGGCGCGGCGGCAGGTGACCGATCTCGGATTCGATCCCGAAGCGAAGCTGGAGACGGTTCCGGACCTCGGCGACAAGGCGTATCTGCTGACCGGGGACGACGGCAACGCGGAGCTGCGGGTGCTGGAAGGCGGAGCGGTCTTCTCGCTGAGCCTCTCCTCCTTCACGCAGTACCTGGGCGACGGCCACGGCGAGGACGACGGCGAGGGCATGGCCGTCGGCGAGGGCATGGCTGTCGGCGGTCCGGACAACACGGACCTTTCCCCGTACCAGTCGGCCATGATCAGTGATATGCGCGACCTGATGTCGGGCCTCAAGCGCTGAACCCGAGGCCGAACCCCGGGCGGACCACACCCCCACCAGCACGTCCGCAACGCCTTACGCCACCACTACGCCAAGCTCGCTAACGTGCCTCCGGCCGCGAGAAAAAAGCCCTCCGGGCGGAGGGCCTCGCAGTCGTACGGGCTGTGCGCCCCCGGCAGGACTCGAACCTGCGGCCAAGCGCTTAGAAGGCGCCTGCTCTATCCACTGAGCTACGGGGGCCGGATGGTGGCCTCGGCGGCCTGGAGCCCTGAGGCCTGGCCGGTCGGTGACCTGCCGGGACAAGGATAGGGCTCCGATCGCCTCGACCCGGTTGCTTCACCTGCGTGGCACGATGTGGAGGTTCGGTGAAGCGAACCGATAATCGCAGGTAGGTGGGATTCGCGCATCGCTTTTGACGCCTCGCGCCCCGGGTGTTGTGCACTCGTTATGCCTGCGCCCCACTCGTCCCCTCTGTCCGGACTCCGCCCCAGGGGGAGAACCGGCGCGCAGAGGCGGCTATACGCTTCAAAAAGGCTTCAAAATTGGGCATTCTTCGCATGTGGTGACCTTGGACGTACGGCCTCAGCTCATCGACGCACTTTCCGCCCTGCGCGACCGTGTCGCTGCCGTGCGTCTTCCCCTTCCGCTGCCGGGAGCCCCACGCGCTCGCCTGACCCGGAGTGAGCTGCTCGCCCAGCTCGACGACTATCTGCTTCCCCGGCTCAGGGATCCTGAAGCACCCCTGCTCGCGGTCATCGGCGGTTCCACCGGGGCCGGGAAGTCGACGCTCGTCAATTCACTGGTGGGACGGCCGGTCAGCGAGGCCGGGGTGCTGCGGCCGACCACGCGGACACCCGTGCTCGTCTGTCATCCGGACGATCACCACTGGTTCGCCGGGGGGCGCGTGCTGCCGCAGCTCACCCGGGTCTGGCTGCCGCCGGAGGAGCCGGGTGCGCAGGGCCGGTGCGACGAGCTGGACGCCCTCGACGGATTCGACGGGAGCGGGGACGAGGACGCAACCGTGCTGCGCGTCGAGACCGCCACCGGGTTGCCGCGCGGGCTCGCGCTGCTCGACGCGCCCGATATCGACTCGCTGGTGGTGCGCAACCGGATGCTGGCCGCCCAGCTGATCTCCGCCGCTGACGTGTGGGTCATGGTGACCACGGCCTCCCGGTACGCGGACGCGGTGCCGTGGCATCTGCTGCGTACCGCCAAGGAGTACGACGCCTCGCTCGTCACCGTCCTCGACCGGGTGCCGCACCAGGTGATCGGCGAGGTCTCGCGGCAGTACGGGGCGCTGCTCACCAAGGCGGGCCTCGGTGAGGTGCCACGCTTCACCATTCCCGAGCTGCCCGAATCGGCCGGCGGCGGCAGCGGGCTGCTTCCCACCACCGCGGTCGCCCCGTTGCGGGCCTGGCTCACCCACCGCGCCCAGGACCCGGCGGCCCGCCAGCAGGCGGCCGGGCGCACGGCGGCCGGGGTGATCGCCTCGCTGGACGCGCGGATGCCCGCGCTGGCCGGGGCCGTCGCGGCGCAGCACGCGGCCGCCGTGCGGCTGACCGGTGTGGTCGAGGACGCGTACCGCACGGAGGGCGCCCGGGTCCGGCGGCGCCTGGCGAACGGCGGTGTGCTCGCCGGGGACGCCCGCACCCGATGGCGCGGATACCCGCTGTACAGCACCTCCGAGGAACTCCTCGAAGCGCTGGTGGAGAGTCTCGCCGCGCTTCTGCAGTGCGCGGTGGCAGCCGCCGACGAACAGATCCGCACGACCTGGCGGCGCGAGCCCGCGGGCGGGGTCTTCGGTTTCGAGGACGTCGGCCGGGAGGCCGGGGGGTGGGGGCCGGCCGAGGACATCCGGGGCCGGATCGCCATGGCCGTACGACGCTGGTGGCGGGTGCTGGAGGAACTCGCCGAGGAGGAGGTGCGCCGACTCGAACGCAACGCCGCGCCGGACGCCGGGACCGTGACGGCGCTCCTGGCCGCCGCGCTGCTCGGCGGCCGGCGCACCCGCGGCGCCGGCGAACAGCTTGCCGAACGGATCGGTGCCCAGGGTGCGCTGCGGCTGCGGGACAAGGGCGGCGCCCTGCTCACCGACTGCCTCGACCGGGTGCTGGACGGCGAGCGCGACCGGCGGCTCGCGCCGCTCGACGCACTCGACGTGGCCCCGGAGCCGCAGGCCGAACTGATCGCCGCCCTGTCCGTACTGCAGAAGGAGAGGTGGCAGTGATGACTGCCGTCATCGACGAGGGGCCCGGCCGGGGCGAGAGTCCCGCTTCTCACGAGGACCGCGACCAGGACCGCCCCGCCCGGGGCCGGGCGCCTCAGGCGCGCGGCGACTGGAACGACGGGCTCATCGCCCGGCGCGCGGCCGTCAAGGCGGCGGGCTCCGAGCCCGGCGCCGCCCCGGACGACGATGCGCGTCCGCCGCAGGTCGAGGCGTACGTACCCTCCGGCGGACCGCTCGGGCCGCGGCTCGACGCGCTGCGTGAACTCGTCGGACTGTCCAGGGCCAGGCTCGACCGGGCCACCCTCGCCGAAGCGGGGCGCGTGCTCGACGAAGCGGCGGCCCGTCGGCGGCTCTCCTCCCGGCACACCGTCGTCGCCATCGCCGGAGCGACGGGCAGCGGCAAGTCGACGCTCTTCAACTCCCTCGCGGGCGTCCAGATCTCCGACACCGGGCTGCGCAGGCCGACCACCGCCGCCCCCATCGCCTGCTCCTGGACCGACGGGGCCGCCGGACTGCTGGACCGGCTCGCCATCCCCGGACGGCTCCGGCGCAGGCCGCTGCAGGGCGGTCCGGACGCCGACGAGGCGCTTCAGGGGCTCGTCCTCGTCGACCTGCCCGACCACGACTCGGCGGCCACCGGGCACCGTGATCAGGTCGACCGGGTGCTCGCGCTGGTCGATGCGGTGATCTGGGTCGTCGACCCGGAGAAGTACGCGGACGCGGCCCTGCACGAGCGCTACTTGCGGCCGCTCGCCGGACACGCCGAGATCACCTTCGTGGTCCTCAACCAGATCGACCGGCTGCCCGGCGACGCCGCCGACCAGGTACTCGACGATCTGCGCCGACTGCTCGACGAGGACGGCATGGCGCTCGGCGAACACGGCGAACCGGGCGCCACCGTCATGTCCCTGTCCGCGCTCACCGGCGAAGGCATGGGCGAACTGCGCGAGGTGCTCGGCCGGTTCGTGCAGGAGCGCACGGCCGCCGCACGCAGGCTCTCCGCGGACGTGGACGCCGCAGCGGCCAGGCTGCGTCCGGTGTACGTCGCCGAGGGGCGCCCCGGTCTGGGCGAACGTGCCCGCGAGGAGTTCGCCGACCGGCTCGCGGAAGCCGTCGGGGCGGGCGCGGCGGGTCAGGCGGCCGAGCGCGAATGGCGCAGGAACGCCGGGCGGGCGTGCGGCACGCCGTGGTTGCGGCTGTGGCGCTGGTACGAGTCCGCCCGGCGGCCGGGGGGCCTGGAGTGCCCGGTGCGGCCCGCACCCCCCGAGGAACAGCTCACCGCCCGGCAACGCGTCGAACAGGCGGTGCGGACGGTGGCGGACGGAGCCGCCGACGGGCTGCCCGGTCCCTGGGCCCAGGCGGTCCGCGAGGCCGCGGTGAACGGTGCCGAGGGGCTGCCGGAGGCGCTCGACGAGCTGGCGGAGAGGACCGGCGCCGTGGACGGGCGCGGGCGGCCGACGGGCGGTGCCGGTGACGTGGGCGGCGATGCCGGTGAGGCGGGTCCGGGTGGTTCGACGGTCGTGGCGACCGGGGTGGCCGGGGCCTCCGGCGTGGCGCACAGCGGCCGCGTGGGCGGGAGGCCGCCGCGGCCCAGGTGGTGGCCCGCCGCCGTGCTGGCACAGGCGTCGATGACGCTGCTGCAGATCTTCGGCGGGCTCTGGCTGGTCGGCCAGATCGTCGGGGTACTCGAACCCGGGTTCCTCACGCCCGCCCTGGTGATGCTGGCCGGGGTCGTCGGAGGCCCGCTGGTGGAGTGGTCGTGCGCGGTCGCGGCCCGGGGGCCCGCGCGACGGTACGGACAGGAGGCCGAGCGGCAACTGCGCGAGGCGGCGGCGGCCTGCGGGCGGGCGCGGGTACTCGATCCGGTGGCCGCGGAACTCGTGCGGTACCGCGAGGTGCGGGAGCGGTACGTGACGGTGACGGAGTTTTCCACAACCGTCCGGTAGTCCACAGGCATCAGCGGCATTTCCGCCTTCCCTTCAACCTGGTACCGGTGACCGCGCGGGTGCGGTCGCCGGAACCGAAGGCCGAAGGGGAGGCGGAGTCATGAATGACACCTTGGTGACACTGGTGGGAAACGCGGCGACGGGCGTGGAGTTCCGGGAGACCGCGACCGGCGGAATGGCGCGATTCCGGTTCGCGGTGACACCGCGCCGTTGGGATCGCGTGAAACAGCTCTGGACGGACGGGCACACCAGTTTCTACACCGTGTGGGCCTGGCGGACCCTGGCGTCGAATCTGTCCGCTTCCGTCTCGGTCGGAGAACCGCTCGTCGTGCACGGCAGGTTGAAGGTCCGTGAGGAGGAACGGGAGGACCGGCGCCGCACGTTCGTGGACATCGAGGCGGTCGCCGTGGGACACGATCTGACACGGGGGACGGCCGCGTTCCGGCGGGTGATGAGGAGCGAGCCGGGGCCGGTGGCACGCCGGGGGAGTGTGGACGGGGCGTTGGGCCGGGGCGACGGACCGGGGCGCTCGGACGAGCCGGACTGGTCGGGCGGCCCGGCGCGGGAGACACGGGAAGCACAGGAGGTGAGCGAGGCGCGGCCGGGTGGACCGCGCGAAGCGTCACGGGCCGAGGGGGACGAGCGGGAAGGAGGGAGTGAACAGTCCGAGCGGGTGGAGCAGTCCGAGCAGGCCGAACGGGTCGGCCGACAGCGGGTGCGGCGGCCGACGGTGCGTCAGAAGCGTGGCCAGGAACTCGCGTCGGTGTCGTGACCGGACGGGCGAGGGGGCTGAACTGACGGGGAGTCGGATCGGGAGGGTGTCGAGGCGCCGCGCGCGATACCGGCGATAACGATTCTGATTCGGAATGGTTGTACGACGGTATGACGGGGGATTGTTCATCTCTTCCTCCTTAGGATTCCCCCGTACTCACGGGGCACTTGAGTCGACTGGCGAGGCAATCCCCACACGCGCATCAGGCGCGGAGGGCCTCGCCCGGAGGGGAATTCTGTGTTTTCTGCTTCTTCAGCGACCGTTTCGTCGTCCATGGAGACGACTCGTACTCCACGGCGGCGGGGCATGGCCCGGCTGGCCGCGTCGGTGATGGCATCCGGTCTGGTCATGGCAGGCACCCTTGTCGGCGCCGGCAGCGCGGTCGCCGACGAGGCGCCGCAGCATCAAGGTGGCGCGGCCGCGGTCCTGGACGGGTTGAAGACCTACGACCGTGCCGTGCTCCACGCGGGCGGCAGGAACCAGCAGCTGCCCGCCGGACTCTTCGAGATGACCGTCGACGGCGGCGGCAAGCTCAAGACGTACTGCATCGACATCCACAACCCCACCCAGGACCAGGCGAAGTACCTGGAGACCCCCTGGAACCAGAGCTCGCTCGGCAGCAACAAGAACGCGGGCAAGATTCGCTGGATCCTGGAGCACTCCTACCCGCAGGTCGACGACCTCGCGGCGCTCGCCGAGCAGGCCGGCACCGGACCGCTCACCGAGAAGACCGCGGCTGCGGGCACCCAGGTCGCGATCTGGCGCTACTCGGACGATGCCGATATCGACGCGACCGACAGCCAGGCCGAGAAGCTCGCCGACTGGCTGGAGCAGAACGCCGCCGACCAGGCCGAGCCCAAGGCGTCCCTCGCCCTGGACCCGGCCGCGGTCTCCGGCAAGTCCGGTGAGCGGCTCGGCCCGATCACCGTCCACACCAACGCGGGTCAGGTCTCCGTGACCCCGCCCGCCGACGCCGCCAGCGGTGTCAAGGTCACCGACAAGGCCGGCAAGCCCGTGACCGCCGCGGCCGACGGTGCCCAGCTCTACTTCGACATTCCGGAGGGCGCCACCGACGGTTCGGCCTCGCTGACCGTCCAGGCCACCACGTCGGTGCCGGTCGGCCGGGTCTTCGCCGGGGTGACCAAGAGCCAGACCATGATCCTGGCCGGCTCCAGCGAGTCCACGGTCTCCGCGACCGCCAACGCGACCTGGGCCAAGCAGGGTGCGATCCCGGCCGTGTCGGCGAAGAAGAACTGCACCAAGGGCGGGGTGGACGTCACCGCGACCAACAAGGGCGACGAGGCGTTCACCTTCGAGCTGGCCGGGGCGAAGCACACCGTCGAGGCGGGCAAGTCCGAGACCGTGACCGTCCCGGTCGCCGAGGACCAGGCGTACGACATCACGGTGACCGGCCCCGGTGGCTTCACCAAGACGTTCAAGGGCGTCCTGGACTGCAAGACCAGCGGCAGCGGCACCGGCGGCACCGACACCCAGACCGGCGGTGACAAGCCCGCCCCGGCCACGACCGGTGGCGGCTCGACCGGCGGCTCGGGTGACCTCGCCGAGACCGGTGGCTCCAGCGCCACCCCGGTCATCGCGGGCGTCGCGATCGCCCTCGTCGTCGTCGGCGGCGGCGCGGTCTTCATGCTCCGCAAGCGCAAGACGCAGTCCCCCGCCCAGTAGTCACCGCACGGATGACGTCGGCGATCACACCGGTGACCGCCGAGTGACGGACGGCGGGCGGACTGTCACGACGGTCTGATGACGGCCCCGGTACGCGGACGCGTACCGGGGCCGTCGCATGCCGGAAAGCGGAGTGCGATGCGAGCCGGCTGACGGGATCGGGCGTACCGCGAGCCGGACTGGTTTCCATCCGGGGATGGACGTCGGCAAAACCGACGTCGGCGCGCCGATCAACGGGCCCGACGAGCACAACGTGTCCGAGCCGCTGACCGGTCTCGGAGCGGGCGGCGGGCTCGTGGTGGTTCCGGCCACCAACTTGCTGGTCGCGTACGGACAGTGAGCAGCGGGGGTGGTGGCCGGTCCCGGCGGCCACCCTCTGGCCCCGGCCACCGTCGACCACGCCGGTGCCTGGGGCCGTCCCTGGCCGTGCGAGGGCGCTCGTCGGCGCTCGTCGGAGACAGTCAGTGACGGATCGGCTACGAGCGGGTCGGTGGAGGGGCAGGTTCGGCTACGAGCGGGTCGGTGGAGGGGCAGGTCACAGGCCCCTGGTGAGACTGGTTTCCGTCCCGGGATGGACGTCAGGCAAGATGGGGTGTATCTGCCCACACATCGATAGCCGGACGGTTTCTCTTGGCTGAGTACATCTACACCATGCGCAAGACGCGCAAAGCGCACGGCGACAAGGTGATCCTCGATGACGTCACCCTGAACTTCCTGCCCGGCGCGAAGATCGGTGTCGTGGGCCCCAACGGCGCCGGTAAGTCCACGGTGCTGAAGATCATGGCGGGCCTGGAGCAGCCGTCCAACGGCGACGCGTTCCTGTCGCCGGGGTTCAGCGTCGGCATCCTCATGCAGGAGCCGAAGCTCGACGAGTCGAAGACGGTCCTGGAGAACGTCCAGGACGGCGCCGCCGAGATCATGGGCAAGCTCAAGCGCTTCAACGAGGTCGCCGAGCTCATGGCGACCGACTACTCCGACGCGCTGATGGAGGAGATGGGCAAGCTCCAGGAGGACCTGGACCACGCCAACGCGTGGGACCTGGACGCCCAGCTGGAGCAGGCCATGGACGCCCTGGGCTGCCCGCCCGGCGACTGGCCGGTCGTCAACCTCTCCGGTGGCGAGAAGCGCCGCGTCGCGCTCTGCAAGCTGCTGATCGAGGCCCCCGACCTGCTCCTCCTCGACGAGCCCACCAACCACCTCGACGCCGAGTCGGTCAACTGGCTGGAGCAGCACCTCTCGAAGTACGCGGGCGCCGTGGTCGCGGTCACCCACGACCGCTACTTCCTGAACAACGTCGCCGAGTGGATCCTCGAACTCGACCGCGGCCGCGCCCTGCCCTACGAGGGCAACTACTCCACGTACCTCGACAAGAAGGCCGCCCGCCTCAAGGTCGAGGGCCGCAAGGACGAGAAGCGCGCCAAGCGGCTCAAGGAAGAGCTGGAGTGGGTGCGCTCCAACGCCAAGGGCCGGCAGACCAAGTCCAAGGCACGTCTCGCCCGTTACGAGGAGATGGCGGCCGAGGCGGACAAGATGCGGAAACTGGACTTCGAGGAGATCCAGATCCCGCCGGGCCCGCGGCTCGGTTCCATCGTCGTCGAGGTCGAGAACCTCTCGAAGGCCTTCGGCGACAAGGTCCTCATCGACGACCTGTCGTTCACGCTGCCGCGCAACGGCATCGTCGGCGTCATCGGTCCGAACGGCGCGGGCAAGACCACGCTGTTCAAGATGATCCAGGGCCTGGAGACCCCGGACACCGGCTCCATCAAGATCGGTGACACGGTCAAGATCTCCTACGTCGACCAGTCGCGTGCCAACATCGATCCGAAGAAGACCCTCTGGGCCGTCGTCTCGGACGAGCTGGACTACATCAACGTCGGCCAGGTCGAGATGCCCTCGCGGGCGTACGTGTCCGCGTTCGGCTTCAAGGGCCCGGACCAGCAGAAGCCGGCCGGCGTCCTGTCCGGTGGTGAGCGCAACCGCCTCAACCTCGCGCTGACGCTCAAGGAGGGCGGCAACCTGCTGCTCCTCGACGAGCCCACCAACGACCTCGACGTCGAGACCCTGTCCTCGCTGGAGAACGCGCTGCTGGAGTTCCCGGGCGCCGCGGTGGTCATCTCCCACGACCGCTGGTTCCTGGACCGCGTCGCCACGCACATCCTGGCGTACGAGGGCGACTCCAGGTGGTACTGGTTCGAGGGCAACTTCGAGTCGTACGAGAAGAACAAGGTCGATCGCCTCGGTGCGGACGCGGCCCGTCCGCACCGTGCCACGTACAAGAAGCTCACGCGAGGCTGATCGTCTTGGCACGCCACATCTACAACTGCCCGCTGCGCTGGTCGGACATGGATGCCTTCGGCCACGTCAACAACGTGGTCTTCCTCCGCTATCTGGAGGAGGCGCGCATCGACTTCATGTTCCGGCTGGCGCCGGGGGACGGTTCGCCGTCCTTCTCGGGCGGGTCCGTCGTGGCCCGGCACGAGATCGACTACGTACGGCCGCTGGTCCACCGGCACGAGCCGGTGACCGTCGAGTCCTGGGTCACGAAGATCGGCGCCGCGTCGCTGACGATCGCGTACGAGATCAAGGACCCGGACCAGGTGTACGTGCGCGCCACGACCGTCGTCGTGCCGTACGACCTGGCGGAGGAGCGGCCTCGGCGGATCTCCGCCGAGGAGAAGCTCTTCCTCCAGCAGTACCTGGCCGAGGAGCCCGCCGCAGCATGACCGTGCCCGTGAGGTCGCTGGAGTTCGCCGACACGAGGGAGGCCGCGGATCTCGCGGCCTTCCTCGGCCGGCTGATCCATTACGACCGGGCCGCCGCCGTGCGGATGCAGGCGGGCGGCGGCGCGCTGGCCGTGTTCGGCAGGCCGCCGTCGTTCGAGGTGCTGGCGATCCGGGCGGCGCGGCTGGCCGGATCGCACGAGTTCGACGTCACGGTGTCCGCCGGTGAGCTCCTCGAATCCCTTGATGTCGAGGGCGTGGCGGCCGGCTCGGGCGTCCTGCCGGCACCGGTCACCGGGCCGCCGTGGACGGGTGTCCTGCCGCCCCGCGGTGGCTGGCACGAAGTGTCCGGCCTGCCCGACCCGGTCTCCCTGCGCACGGCGGTCACCGGGGCGGTGGCGGAGTTCCGTTCCCGCGACGAGGCATTGCCCGAGGGCCGCCGCACCCGGGCGGAGCGGGATCTGATCGGCCGCGAGATCTGGTCGCGTACCGTCGGCCCCACCGAGCTTCCGCTGCGGGCTGTCCACGCCGCCCAGTCCCTGGGCTTCCTCCGCCCGGCGCCGGACTTCCCCGTCGCCCTGCTCGCGTCCGGGTCCTGGCTGCGACTGCGTACCCCGTTCGGCTCGATCGCCCTGCGCGGTCCGGGCAGCGGACTCGGCACGCTCGCGGTGACGGTGGGCGCGGGCTGAGTGCCTGGCCGGACGACAGGACGACAGGACGTCCGGACGCGCAGGGCGATCGAGCCGAACAAGCGGCCACAGCCCTAGCCGGTCAGGGCCCTGTCCACCAGTCGTAGCGCGGCCGCGTCCTGGGCGTCCTGGGCCGGGTCGCCCATGCGCAGGGTGAACGTGGCGCTGGTCGCGGCCCGGGAGCCGTCCGGCGTCACCCCGCTCTCGGAGACGATCCCCAGATGGGTTCCGCCGTGGAACCAGATCCCGCCGTCGCTCCCGGCCACCGGGCGCCAGGCGATGCCCAGTCCGTAACGGACCCCCGGCGCCGCACTCCAGTCCTCGGCCGCGACCGTCTCCTTCATCGCCGCCAGCTGGGCCGGGCGCAGCAGCCGGCCGCTCATCAGGGCACGCAGGAAGACGCCGTGGTCATGGGTGGTGCTGATCACGGAGCCGTCGGCCCCGCCGCCGGACGCCGTCGTCGTGTCGGTCGGCCGGGTGCGGCCGGGGAACCAGGTGTACGCGGTGGCTGTGGGCCGGGGGACGTACGGCGAGGTCCCCGGTGTGAAGGTGTGGCGCAGGCCCAGGGGCTCGACGATCCGGTCATGGATCTCCTGCGCCCAGGAGTTTCCGGTCACCTGCTCGATGATCAGGCCCGCCACCACGTAGTTGGTGTTGGAGTAGCCCCAGCGCCGTTCCCCGGTGGGCTGTCCGGGGTCCGGCACCCACAGGGGCGGCCGGCTCACGGCCGCCTTCAGCTGGTCCTCGGGGGGCGTGGTGCGGAACCGCGACCGGCGGTAGCCGGCCGGGGTGAACGCCTCGGCCGCGTCCGGTGAGACGGCGAGGTAGTCGTTCAGCCCGCTGGTCTGGCGCAGCAGATCGGCGACCGTGATCCTGCGGCCGTCGTTGCCGTTGCCCCGCACGGCGCCGGGCAGCCACCGCTCGACGGTGTCGGTGAGCGCGAGCCGCCCCTCGCCCACCAGCTGGAGGGCGAGCGTGGCCGTGAAGGTCTTGGTGTCGCTGCCGATCCGGTAGTAGGCGTCCCGGGGGACCGGGCGGTGCGGGGCCCGCAGGTCGGCGGAGCCGGCGCGGGCGGTAGTCCGGCCGTGGGCGCTCTGCACCTCGGCCAGTACGCCGGTGGCCCCGGTGGCCAGGATCGCGTCCACATCGCTCTGGAGACGGCTGCGGAGCCCGGGGTCGTGACGGGGTGCGGCGGCCGTCGCCGCCGGGCCGGACGCCGCGGTGAACAGGGCCGCCGCCGTGGCCGCCAGGCCCGTACGTCTGCTGATCAACGTTCCTCCCCGGTGCGAGGGCAGAGCAGATCGGCGGCGGGCAGTGTGCCGTCGCGCAGATAGGCGTCGACGGTTTCGTCGGCGCAGGGGACGGGGGTCAGGCCGTCGAGTCCGCGCCCGTACACCCCGTGCGAACGGATGTCCGCCGTCACCAGTCGTGAACCGGTCAGACGGTGGTGCAGCGCCAGCGCCCCCTCGTACGGGACGTTGTTGTCGCGCCGGGCCTGGAGCATCAGGACGGGGACGTCGTTGCCGATCACCGTGGCGGGTTCGCGGGACGTGCTGGGCCAGAACGCGCACGGGGCGATCATGCCGTTGACGAGCGGACCGAAGACGGGCTGTGCGGCGCGGCTGCGCTCCATGTTCCGCCAGTACGTCTCCGGGTTCCCCGGCCAGCCGCCCGCCGGCCAGCCGCTGTCGCCGCACATGAACAGGGCCCCGCCCAGCATGCTGTCCGCCAGCTCGGGCGAGGCGAGCAGCTCCAGCATGGCGGCGAGCTCGGGGCCGGGTTCGACCGGCCTGCCCGCGGCGGCGTCGGCCAGGTCGCGGACCGTACCGGCGAGTGCCGGATCGTACTCCTCGTGCTGGATGAGCTGCCGCAGCACCAGCCGCAGCAACGGCGCGTCGAGCCGTATGCCCGAGACGGTGACCGGGCGCCGCTCGGCCCCGTCGAGCAAGCGCTGGACGCTGGAGCGCACTCGGGCGGGCGTGCTGCCGAGCCGGTAGGTGCCGTCGTGCCGGGCGGCCCACCCGGCCCAGGCGTCCAGGGCCTCTTCGAGCGGCTTGCCCGCCCGCCGGAACAGTTCGTACTGGGTGGCCGACGGGTCGGTCGAGGAGTCGATGACGATGCGGTCGGCGCGGCGGGGGAACATCTGGGTGTAGACGGCCCCGAGGTCGGCACCGTACGAGACGCCGTAGTACGAGAGCCTGCGCTCGCCCAGTGCCGCGCGGATCGCGTCCATGTCGCGGGCGACGTTCCGGGAGGTGGCGTGCGGCAGGAGCCGTGCGTTGTCCCCGTGGTCCCGGCAGCGGCGCGCGGTGTCGCGGGCGGACCGTACCGACCGCTCGAAGTCCTCGCGGCGGGTCGTGGTCGGGCCGGGCGCGGGCGTCGGGGCGGCGGGGTCGCAGGCGATGGGGGTGGACTCGCCGAGGAAACGGGGATCGAAGCCGATCAGGTCGTAGCGGTCGGCCACATCCTTCAAGGCGGGCCGCAGAAGCAGGGTGTTGGCGAGTCCGGTGCCGCCCGGTCCACCCGGATTCGACAGCAGGATGCCCTGCCGCTTCCCGTGCCCGGTACCCGCCTTGATACGGGAGACGGCGATCCGGATCGTCTCTCCGCCGGGATCGGCGTAGTCCAGGGGGACGGTCACCTTCGCGCACTGCGCGCCCGCTTCGTTCAGCTCCCGCTGCTGCGGCGAGCAGGGGCCCCAGACGAGCCGTTGGTGAGTGGGGGTGGCAGACGTGGCAGGGACGGCCGACGCGGGCACCGTGCCCGCGAGTAAACAGGTCAGGCCCAGGCCGGCGGTGGCCAGTGCGGTGCCGCGCATCGTGCTCCTCGGGATCAGGCGGATGACTCCCGTACGACGCTAGGGGCGTGCGTGGCACGGGAACATCGGGCCACCCGGCCGAAGCCGCCTGGGGCTGGCACCACCAACTGCCCTCACGGGCGCGGCTGGTCGTCCGGCCAGACCCCGATGTGGTCCTGCTCCAGCTCCAGCATCACGCGGTGCTCCATCCCGAGCGCCTGCGTGTAGTCGGCGGGCAGTTGCAGGCGGCCCGCGCGGTCGAGCATCGCGTACTCGCGTGCCACCTGGGACTCCAGGCCCGTCGCCGCGTCGACCTCGGTGCGGCGCAGCACCTCGGAGGACGTACGGCCGTCCCGGATGGCGACCGTACGACGGACCTCGCTCGCCACCGCATGGTCGTGCGTGACGATCACGATCGTGGTGCCGAGCTCCTCGTTGGCACGGCGGAACGCGGCGAACACCTGCTCGCCGGAGGCCGAGTCGAGCTCACCGGTCGGCTCGTCGGCGAGCAGCACCGAAGGACGGTTGGCGAGTGCGACGGCGATCGCCACCCGCTGCTGCTGGCCGCCGGAGAGCTGCTGCGGGCGGCGGTCGCGGCACTCCTCCAGCCCCAGCATCCGGAGCAACGACTCGGCCCGCTCGGCCCGTTCACGGTTGCGGCCCCGGCCGCGCAGCTGCATCGGCAGGGTGATGTTCTGCACGGCGGTGAGGTACGGGAGCAGATTGCGGGCGGTCTGCTGCCAGACGAACCCGACGATGTCCCGGCGGTAGCGGAGCCGTTCCTTCGAGCCCATCGACAGCAGATCGCAGCCCGCGACCTTCGCCGACCCGGCCGTGGGCACGTCGAGGCCCGCCAGGATGTTCATCAAAGTCGACTTGCCGCTGCCGGACGCGCCGACGAGGGCCATCAACTCGCCCTCGGTGACCAGCAGATCGAGTCCCTGGAGCGCCTGCACCTCGACCCCGTCCGCGGAGAAGATGCGGACCAGCCGGTCGCAGGCGATCAGCGCGTCGTGCCCGTACGAGGGCCGGTCGCGGCGGGCGGCGGCCCGCTGTTCGAGTTCGGCCAGTGTGGTGGCGGTCGACGGCGACGTCATCGGGGGTCTCCTGACCTGAGTTCGGTGATCGGTCCGCGGCGGCCGGCCCACCAGGCCTGGACGGCGGCCACCGCGGCGGTGAGGACGACCACGCCGAGCGCCGGGAGCGCCAGCGACCACGGGTCGGTCCGCAGCGGAACGGTGTCGGGTGCGGCGGCTTGGGATCCGGTGGAGAGCGCGAGGCCCACCAGGTCGATGCCCGGCGCCAGCAGGGCGGTCGTCGCCCAGCCGACGAGCAGCCCGCCGACGGCCGCCAGCAGCGCCTGAGGCATCGCTTCGAACCCCAGGAGCCGTCTGCCCTGCCGGGAGGTGAGGCCCATGGTCCGCAGCCGGGCCAGCAGGGCGGTGCGTTCCGGGGCGGTCTGCAGCAACGACAGCAGGACGGCCAGCAGGGCGTAGCCCGCCCCGGCCACGATCGCCGCCGCGTAGATCTCCCCGGCACCCCGCTGCACGGGGGTGTCGACGAACGTCTCGCGTTCCTCGGTGCGCAGCCGCACGGTGACGTCCTTGCCCGCGCGGTGCGCCGCCGTGCGCAGCGCCTTCGTGTCCAGGGAGCCGCCGGTGACCAGCAGGGTGGTGGTCTGCGGGCGGGTGAGCGATGCGGCGTCGACGATCAGGAAGTCGCTGTCGGGAACGGCGGGAGTGCGGGTGACGACACCCGCCACCCGCGCGCTGAAGTATCCGGCCGCCGTGGAGAAATCGTGCGGCCGGTCACCGAGCCGTCGGGCGACGGACGGCGACGCGATGACGGGCAGCACCCGGTCCTGTGATGGTGCCTTCCGCGCCGCGGGGCCGGGGGGCTTCAACCGGTCGGCGGGGAACGCCCCGAGGCCGGTCGAGCGGGCCAGCCGGGCATAGGTCGCCGGGTCGACGGCCACCAGGGTGGCGTTCCTCGTGCCCTGGTCCCCGGTCCTGTCGAACGGCAGCGTGACGTCGTACTCGATCCCCACGGCCGCCACCTCCCGGACACCGCCCGCTTCCCGCACCTCCCGGACCAGACGGTCCGGCAGCGGCACGGAGCCGCCGGGGCCGCTGATCCGGGCGTCCGCACCGATCGCACGTACCGCCGCCTCGTTCCGCGCGTCCGCGATGCCCGCGAGCACCGAGCCGCCGAACGCCGTCGTGGTCAGCGCGAGCAGCAGCGCGAGCAGCGGCAGCGCGCCGCCCGCCGAGGTGCGCCCGGCACGGGCCAGCGACAGGAAGCCGACCGCGCCGCGCCGCCGGGCGACGGAGCGCTGGGCGAGACGCAGCGGCACCGGCAGCAGCCGTACGAGGACCAGGGCGGCGATCAGACCGACGAGCACAGGGGCGGCGCTGACGAGCAGGTCGCCGTCGCCGGAGCCCGTACCGCGCCGGCGCAGGGCGACGACCGCGCCGACGGCCAGTACCAGCGAGGTGAGTTCGGCGACCGTGCGCCGCCGTGAGGGGCGGGCGCTCATCAGATCGTCGCGGGCACCGTGCGGCTGCGGCCTGCGGTGCGGCAGCGCCGTACGCAGCGGCAGGGCGACGCAGACGAACGCGGCGACGGCGAGCGCGCCGGTGACCGAGGGCCACAGCCGGGCATCCCCGATGGTCAGGACGGCCATCAGCAGACCCAGCGCCGCCGCGGGCAGCGTGGTCACCACCGTCTCGGCGAGCAGTCGGCCGCCGATGCCGCGCAGCGATCCGCCGCGCGCACGCAGCAGGGCCAGTTCGCCGCGGCGCCGTCCGGCCATCAGCCCGATCGTCATCAGCAGGACGACTGCGGCGACCGCTCCGATACCCACGGCGGCGACCGTGACGACCGGGCCGATCGCCTCGCGCAGGGTGTCGTACCTGGCGAGGATCGTGTCCAGGTCCGTCTTGAGCGCGGCGTTCGCGCCGGCCACCGCCCGCATGTCCACCAGCCCGGGACCGCCCTCCAGCGAGGCGATCGACGAGCGCAGTGCCGTCACGTCGGTGGCGGTGAGGGGGGAGGCGTCCGGCGCGATCCACCAGAACGCCTCCGGCTGAGCGGCGGTGGCGAGCAGCGCGGGCGCGGCGTCCGGCGGCAGCAGAACGGCCGCGATCCAGTAGTAATGCGGGTCGATTTCCTTCGGTTTGGCCACCAGCGACGGGGTCCGGAGCAGTGGCTGGGCCGACCAGTAGGTGGCCTCGGGGCGCTCCGGGGCGACGATGCCGGTGATCCGCACGGTCAGCGGTGTGCCGCCCTGGGTCGGTACGGAGACGGTCGAGCCGACCCTGATCCGCAGCGCCTTCGCCGTCTCCTCGGTGACCGCGCCCTCCACCTGCGGGGTGTGCGCCGTGACCGTGCCGTGCGCGGTGGGCCACGCCCCGGCGCGCAGGGCGGCGTGGTCCGGGAGGGCCGAGAGGGTCGCGTACGTCAGCTGGGGGTCGATGCCGGAGGGCCGGGGCAGCCAGCGCTCCTCGGCGGGGATCGGTGTCACGGTGCGGAATCCGTACGCCGACTGGGCGGTGTCGGGCCGCAACACGCCGGGCAGACCGGACAGCACCGTGCGATGGACGGACGCCAGCGACGCCGCGCGCACCGCTTCCTCGCGCTGCGGCTGAGGCACCTGCAGATCGGGCTGCGGCGTACTCAGCTCCAGCACACTGAGCCGGGGGTCCGCGGTGGCGATGTCACGGCGCAGCCCCTCGTTCTCGTAACGGTCGACGGCGCGCGGGAAGGCGGCGGCGAGGAACGCCGTCAGCAGCACCAGCAGCCCGAGCGCCCAGGCCGTGCCGGGTGCGGTTCGCAACCGGGTACGGACCCAGGGCGCACAGGCGGCCGTGGCGCGACGGTCTCGGACGGAGCGCGGACTCATGTCAGTTGTCCCCCTGGTGGCGCAGCGAGGTCGCGGGATCGGCGCCGCGCCACGCGAGGGACACGACGATCAGCAGCGGCAGCGCGGCGACTCCCGCCAGCAGCGCGGCGACCTGCCCGGCCGGCCATTGCACCAGCACCGGGGGCACCGGCGCGGTGGCCTGTCCGGTCAGCACGATGAGCGGCACGACGGCACGGTTCAGTACGGACCCGAGCGCGGCCCCGACCAGCAGCGCGATCACGATCAGCACACCCTGCTCGGCGGCGATCATCCGGGTCAGCCGTCGGCGCGGCGTCCCCAGTGCCCGCAGTACGGCGAACTCGGCGGTCCGCTCGCGCTGCGCGCCTGCGGCGTTCACCGCGAAGCCGACCGCGGCCAGGGCCGCGGCGACGACCGCCACCGCGGGCAGCGCGGACTGCGGCCCGGCGCCCAGCGGGTCGCCGACCAGTTCCCGCGCGATCTCGTCGCGCACCAGGACCTGCGCCGGATCGGTGTAGGGCTGCGCCCGCAGCGCGGCGGCGACCTTCCCGGCCTGTCCGGGTGCGGTGCTCAGCCACCACTCGACGGGGGTCAGCACCGCCCCCGGGCGATGCGCGAGGACCTGACCGACGGCCCTGAGGTCGAGCAGCAGAGCGCCGCCGTCCCGCTGCCGGTCGGCGCTGCTGACGGAGGCCTCGGCCCCGGTACCCGGGCCCGTGGTCGGCAGGCGGTGCACCGCCCGCACGATCTTCACCCGGACCGTCTCGCCGGCCAGCGTGACGTCGACGCTCTGGCCTTCCTTCGCCCCGGTGGCGCGCAGGTACGCGTCGGTGGCCACCGCGTTCAGTGCCGGAGCCGGGGGAAGGGGCGCTGTGGCCCGTACGGAGAAGGAAGGCGTCGATTCCGTCCCGTCCGTGTTCGAGCCGGTGTCGTATCCGAAGGCCAGCAGACTCTTCGCGGAGACCCTCGCGTCCACCGGATGGCCGGGGCCCGCCTCACCGGATCCGGTGGCGGTCTGCGTGGCGTCCCAGCCGAACCCGTCGGGCACCGGGACCGTCTGCTCGGTGCCGTCGGCCGACACGGACCTGAAGGCGCCGATGTCGACCCGGTGGGACTCGCTCCGGCCGGTCGGCCGGTTGCCGTCCAGCTCGAACCCGGTCACCGCGAGATCGCCCCCGGCCGCCACCGCGAACGTGAACGGGTGCGTTCTCCCGTCGACGGGGACGGTTCCGGCCGGTACCCGGTACGGAAAGCCGTAACGATCCTCCAGCAGCACGGTGAGGAGCGGCGCGGCGCCGGACGGCGACGTCCGCGCGGGCGCTCCGGCCACCGTGATCCGCACGTCGAACCGGACCTTCTCGGCGAGCCGCGGCAACGGCAGTCCGGCCCTTGCGGTCGCCCGCGGGGCGAGCGAATCGAACAGCCGCTCCCGCGGCCGGTCACCGACGTCGTCGCGCATCAGCATCCGCTCGTCGGCGTGCGCGGTGTCCAGGGCGAGGATCTCGGCCGTGCGTTCGTCGGAGAGGTCCAACGTCGTACGGAACGCGGGCGCCGCCCCGCGTACGCCCGGCAGCCGCGCGTACGCGCCCGCCTGCGCCGGATCGTTCTCGACACTGCCCACCACCCGCACCGACGCACCGGCCCTGAAGTCCGCCTGGTCGCCCTGCGAACGGTCCCAGGAGGCGCGCTGCCCGATCGCCAGCATGCCCATGGCGACCGACAGCACCAGCAGCAGCACCGGTCCGGCGTTGCGCAGCGGACGCCGGCTGAACTGCCAGCCGGCCAGTGCCGTGACCAGCCCCCGGCCGCCCGCCGCGCGGCGCTCCGCGAGCCTGGCCGCGGGCGGCAGCAGACGCAGCGTCAGCACGGTGCCGGCGAGCAGCAACAGGGCGGGGGCCGCGACGAGCAGCGGATCGACCCCGAGACCGCCCTGCCGGTCACCGCTCAGCGCACCGCTGCCGGAACCCGTGGTCTGGCGGTCGAGCTGCCAGTACGCCACCGCCGCGATCACCAGCAGGCCGATGTCGGCGCCCGCCCGGAGCGGCGCGGGCAGCGCCGCGGCACGGCGGGAGCGACGCTCCCCGGCACCGGCCGCCAGCGCGGGCGCCACGACAGCCAGCGCACACGTCAGCGCGGCGACGGCGGAGACCAGCCACACGGTCGCGGTCGCGCCCGCGTCGAGCCGCAACCCGATCCGGGCCAGCGCGCCGCTGTTCGCGAGCAGCCGGGTCAGCGGCCCCGCGAGCAGCGGGGCGAGGAGGGCGGCGGGCAGCGCGAGCATCAGCGCCTCGATCGCGGCGAAACCGGTGATGCGGCCGCGCGATCCGCCGCGGGCGCGCAACAGCCGGGTCTCCCCGTCGCGTTCACTGCTCAGCAGCCGGGCCACCAGCAGCAGCGCGTAACCGGCGAGCAGCACCAGTTGGACGGCCACGATCATCAGCGTGGAGCGGGAGACCAGCAGCGCCCGGTCGATCTGCTCCAGCACCTGGGGGAGCGAGGTCCGCACGGTGGCCCCGCCGCTGAACCCGGGGGTGGCCCGCAGCGTCTTCGGAGCAGCCGTGGAGGCGTCGTGCAGGGTGTCCATCCGCCCCGTGGTGACCGAGCGGAAATCGGCGGCGGCCAGCCAGGACACCGTGCCGGAACTCACCCGTCCCGAACCGAGCACCGCAGGGTCGGCGAGCAGCGGACCGTATGTCGTGAAGGCGACCGTGCGGATGCCGCGACCGCCGAGCTCGTCCAACTGCCAGTAGGGGTCGGTCCGGTCGGAGGCTTCGTAGACGCCCGTGATCAGGACGCGCACCGGCTTGTCGTCCAGCCGGTCGGTGAGGGTGATCCGTGAGCCCGGCCTCAGTTTCAGGACCCCGGCGGCGGTGTGCGGCAGGGCGACCTGGACGGGATCGTCGGCCTTTCCGCTCCCGGCCGTCGGCATACGGCCCGCGGTCAGCCGGACGCGGCTGCGGTCGAGCGAGGCGAAGTGGGTGAGGTCGGGGTCGCCGCCCCGGCCGCCCGGAGCCCGCAGACTGTTCGGCAGCGCGTACGAACCGGACGTCTCCAGCGTTCGGACGGTCACGGGGAGGCCGTCGAAGGTGTCGTGGGCGCTCTTGCGGACGGCCGCGTCGGCCGCGTCCCGCTGAGCGGACGCCACCTGCGCGGACACGACGAGCGAGGCGGCGGACGCCGACCGATGGGTGAGGGCGTGGCGCAGCGCGGCATCGCCGACGGAACCGGAGAACGCGGTGAGCGCGGCGAGTACCGAGGTGGTCAGCAGGATGGCGAGGACAGCGGCGGCGAGCAGGAGCCGATAGGCCCTCACCCGCAGAAAGACGAACCCCGTCACACGTGCCCCCCTGAACCCTCACCGCACACACGCCCCCCGGCGTTCTACGGATGTTGTCAGGACATGCACGCTGTTGGAAACCGCTTGTGCGTGCACCTTGACGGGATCGTGACCGTTAATCGGCGACCGGGGAACGCATTTCGCACCCAGTGCGGGGAACAGTGGGCGTTCTCAGCCGCCGGTGTTCACCATCGAGGCGGCCGCGTAGGTGAGGTAGTCCCACAGCCGCCGCTCGTGCTCCGGCGCCAGTCCGAGCTCGTCGAGGGCGACCCGCATGTGGCTCAGCCACGCGTCGTGCGCCGCCCGGTCCACCTGGAACGGAACGTGCCGCATCCGCAGCCGCGGATGCCCGCGCCGCTCACTGTAGGTACGGGGACCGCCCCAGTATTGCATCAGGAACAGCCGGAACCGCTCCTCGGCGGGTCCCAGGTCCTCCTCCGGGTACATCGGCCGGAGCAGCGGGTCCTCGGCGACCCCCTGGTAGAAGCGGTGCACCAGGCGTCGGAAGGTCTCCTCGCCGCCGACCTGCTCGTAGAAGGTCTGCTCCTGCAGCGTGTCGCGCGGAATCTCAGTCACCGGTCCATCGTCGCAGACGCACCGGCCGAGGACCGGGGGCCTAGGTCCTCTCGTTCGGATCAGGCCGGGCTCGCGCGCAACGGGACGGCCAGGACCCGGCCCGGCTCCTGGCCCCGGGGCCCCCGGCGCAGGAAGGTGGAGGTATGGACGACGCGCAGCCGGATCCGTTCGCCGCGGCCGCCGCCGAGGAGCGGTGGGCGATGGTGCGCGGCATCGTGGCCGGTGGGGCGCTCGGTGACCCGGAATGGCTGGCCGCGTTCGAGGAGGTGCCACGGCATCTGTTCGTGCCGTACTACTTCGTGAGCGGCGGATGGGACCGCCTGTGGTGCGAGGACCCCGACCCGGTCAGGCGGGCCCAGTGGCTGCGCGGGGCGTACGCGGACGGAGCGCTGGCCACCCGGATCCGGGACGGTGAGCTGATCTCGTCGAGCAGCCAGCCGTCGCTGATGGCCCGGATGCTCGAAGAGCTGGACGTACGGGACGGGCAGCGCGTCCTGGAGATCGGGGCGGGCAGCGGCTACAACGCGGCGCTGCTCGCGCACCGGCTCGGTGACGACGCCGTGACCACCGTCGACCTCGACCCGGAGATCACCGAGTCGGCCCGCCGGCACCTGGCGGCGGCCGGATACCACCCGGCCGTGATCACCGGCGACGGCACACGGGGCTGGCCCCCGCGCGGTCCGTACGACCGGATCATCGTGACCTGCACCCTGGCGTGCGTACCGCAGGCCTGGCTGGACCAGTGCAGGCCGGGCGCACTGATACTGGCGCCGTTCGCCACCGGACTGATCCTGCTGCGGGTACGGGAGTCGGCGCACGGGAAGTACGCCGAGGGCCGTTTCCTGCACACGCCCGCGTACTTCGTGCCACTGCGCGGCACGCCACCGGGATCAGCGCGACGTCCGTACACCGGCGCGGTGCCCGGGCGCGCCAGCGAGAACGAGCTCTTCCAGTTCCTGCTGACGCTGACCGACGCCACCCTCGAACCCCGTGAGGCCCTCTCCCTCTGGCAGCGCGAGCGGCGGCCCGAGCGGGAGAGGTTCGGCATCACGGTCCGCGACGGGCGGCAGTGGGCCTGGCTGGACGACCCCGAGGGGCCGTACGCCTGGCCACTGCCCGACGGATAGCGCGGCTCAGTCCCGGCGGATCGTGATCGTCGTCCACGCCCCGACATGCACCCGGTCGCCGTCCTGGAGCGGGACGGGGACATAGGGCTGGATCGGGTCCTCGGCACCGTTGAGCGTGGTGCCGTTGGTGGAGTTCTGGTCGACGACGGCCCAGCCGCCGTCGGGCTGCTGCACCAGCACGGCGTGCTGGTGCGAGACGCCCGGGTCCTCCGGCGGCACGGACAGATCGATGTCGGGGGACTCGCCGGTGCTCTGCCTGCGGCGACCGACGGTGACCTGGCTGCCGGTGAGCGCAAGCTGCTGCTCCGGGGAGTACGCGGGCAGATTGAGCCCGGTCGCCTCGGGACCGCTGCGCTGCATCATCGCCAGGAAGTACTCACGGTCAGGGGCGATGACCGCGGTCCAGCTCGCGGGCGGCTCGTTCTGCTCCCGGCCCGGGAACGACGGTTGCTGCTGCGGGCCCGATGGCTGGGGAGCCTGGGTGCGCGAGGGCGGCGACAGCATCCAGTCGTCGTCGCCACCGGCCTGCGGCCCCTGCGGGGCGGGCGGCTGCGGGGCGGGCGGCGCGGGCGGACCCGGCCGCTCGAACGAGGGCGGCGCCGACTGCTGCTGGAACAGCGGTGGTGCGGACTGCTGCTGGAACGGCGACGGCGGCGCCGACTGCTGCTGGAAGGACGGCGCAGACGGCGGACCCTGCTGCTGGAACGGCGGCGGCGGCGACTGCGGACCCGGCGCCGGGGGGCCGGGGCGGCTTCCCGGCTCGGGGGAGAGCGGCTCGGCCGGGCGGTTCACCTGCGAGGGCCGCGACCCCTGGTACTCGAACGGATCGCGCTGCTGCTGCGGACCCGGCGGCTGCTGCGCCTGGAAGCCGGGCGGCAGGTTGAGGCCGGGCGGAGGGCCGGGAACGCTGGGGGACGGGGCCAGCGGCGTGTACGACGTCGCGGTGTTCGTGAGGAAGTTCCAGCGGCACTCCTCGCAGAACGGCGCCATCGCCTCGCGCGGTGTGCGGCACTGCGGGCAGAGCTCGGCCTGCTGGGTCGCGTCCGGGCCGGAGCCCTGCGGGTGGCCGTAACCGGGAGCGGGCGGGGGAGGCGGCGGGGGGACTGCACCCGCGGGCGTGCCCGCCCCGGCCATGCGATGGCCACAGACCTCGCACCAGTCATCGGAACCCGACTGGTGTCCGTTCGGGCAGGTCGGCATGTCGGCTCTTCCTCCTCTCCTCGTCCGGCCCCGGGGGCCGTCGTTCGCTGTTGCTCTTCGCCACCCGGCGGATCACTCCGGCCGGGGGGCCCGACTGTGCTGCTGTGCGGTTATTTCTTGACGCGAACGGTCTTGGTGGAGCGTGTTTCGAGTGTCATCGAGTCGGCCTCCGCGACCTTCGCCTTCAGTCGCACAGTACCGGTCGCGGCATCGACGACGTCCACCACCTTCGAAAGCAGTTTCGCAGTGTCCTCGTTCCCGGACGCCGACGCCAGCTGCACCGCACGGCCCAGTTTCGCGGTCGCGCCGTCGAAGTCTCCCGACTTGCGGGCATCGAGCCCCTGCTGGATGACTTGTGCCAGTTCCGCCTGGCCGGTGTAGTGCGCGACCTGTGGGTTGATCGAGGTGGACGCCGCCATGTCCTCGGTCCACACCGCCCGCACCAGACCCTGCGACAGCGTCTGTGGCGCCCCGCCCGACGGGTCGGGGAGGATCAGCGAGACCCGGGACGCCAGCATCTCCTGCCCGATCCCGGCCTCCGGCACCTGTACACAGATGTGGTAGTCGCGGGACTCGTCGCCCCAGGAACCCGTGGGGTAGTCCCCGGCGCGGGGACCCGCCTCGGTGCGGCGGCCCGTCAGATCGACGACCGTCGGGGCGACCTGCTTCACGAACTTGATCCCGACCCCGACGGGGGTCCAGAGCCGCAGCGCGACATCCGCGACCTCCTTGCCCATCGCGTTCTCCATCATCTGCGTGAAGTCCGCGGCCAGTCCTGCCGGGTCGGCGACGATGTCGGCCGTGCCGAGCAGCGCGGAGGCGACGGCTGTGACCTCTTTCACTTCCCAGTCCGTGCCGACACCGCGGGCATCACAGGTGAAGCGGCCCGCACAGGCTTCGAGCGCGGCCCGCAGATCCTCCGGCGCTTCGTGCTCATTGCGCCCGTCGGTGAGGAGGATGCCGTGCCGGATCTCCACATCGGCGGCGCCGAGCAGCCGGTCGGCCAGCCGCAGCCAGGTGCCGATCGCCGTGCCGCCACCGGCGCTGAGCGCACGCAGGGACTCCTTCGCCTGGGCCCTGGTCCGGGCGTCGGCGACGGCGAGCCTTCCGTTGCCCGGGTAGACCTCCTTGGCGACGTGCGTACCGCCCACCACGGCGAACCGGGTGCCGTCGCGCAGGGTGTCGATCGCCGCGGCCGTCGCGTCGCGGGCGTTGCGCATCTTCGTCGGCGGATAGTCCATCGAGCCGGAGCAGTCGACCATGATCACCACGGCGGCGCCCGGTGCCTGCC
This sequence comes from Streptomyces sp. NPDC014727, assembly GCF_043083485.1. Classification (NCBI taxonomy): domain Bacteria; kingdom Bacillati; phylum Actinomycetota; class Actinomycetes; order Kitasatosporales; family Streptomycetaceae; genus Streptomyces; species Streptomyces sp. NPDC014727. Next base: position 187,063 of record NZ_JBIBYR010000005.1, read on the forward strand.
CCGCTGTGCGGGTGGGCGTCCCCGCCGCACCGGACAGCGGGACGCCTCCGGTGGTGCCGCCCCCGGTCGAGGTGACCGTGACGATCGCGTTGACCTCGCGACCACCCTCCGGCAGATATTCGTTCTGGTACACCTCGACGGAGAACTGGGGCACGTTCGACTTGGAGAAGTTGGCCATCTGATCGGCTCCTTGAGGCTCCAGGTGTCAGATGAAGACAGCTGTGAGAGAAGAAAAGCGGTGAAGGCGGGCGAAGGTGACGGGGCGGAAGGGTCCGACGGAACTGGAACCAAGCGTTACGGAACGGGGCTCATGCGGTGCCGCAGGCCGATCCTGCCCCCTGCGGCGGTACGGCGAACGGCAGCAGAGCCACTGTTACGTTGTCGTGGCCTCCGCCGTCGAGCGCGTGACCCACCAGCACCTGGGCGCCGTGCAGCGGCCGTGACTGCGCGTCGGCCGGCACCGCCGCGGCCATCTCCGCCGCCGACTCCGCGTAGTTCCACAGCCCGTCCGTGCACACCACCACGAGACCGGACCGGTCCGGTTTGAAGGAGGCCGTGTGCGGCTCCAGTTCGTACGCGTCGGCGCCGAGCCACCCCGTGATGGCGTGGGCGCGTTCGTCCGCGTACGCCTCCGCCTCGTTCATCAGGCCCGCCGCCACCATCTGTGCGGCCCAGGAGTCGTCCTCGGTCAGCCGGGCGGGCGGGCTGGTGCGGTCGTCCGGCACCCAGTAGACGCGGCTGTCGCCGACCCAGCCGACGACCAGCAGACCGGCCGCCATGACCGCGCCGACCAGCGTGCACGCCGGGGCGTTCCGATGGCGGTGCGGGTCGTGCTCCATGGCCTGACCGGGCTCCTGCGCCAGGGAGTTGACCGACTCGGCGGCGGCGACGATCGCCTCGTGCATCGCCTGCTGCGGATGGGTGCCGCGCGGCAGCGACTCCAGGAGCGCCTCGTTGGCGGCGCTCGCGGCAGCCGCCGACGCCTCGTCGGGGCGGCTCGCCGAGGAGACACCGTCGCAGACGATCGCGACGACGGCCGGCGAACCGTCGGGCAGGGCGGTGGTCGACACCGCGAACGCGTCCTCGTTGCGGTGATGGCGCAGCCCCCGGTCGCTGACGGCGGCCACCGAACCGAGCTCCTGCTCCATGTGGTCGCGCTCGCGGGGCTGGGCGTGACCGCAGTTCTCGCAGTAGCCGTCGGTGTCGACCCGGCCGCCCCGGCAGGCCACGCACAGCTTGGTGCCGGCCGACGGCGGTGCGGACAGATCGACGGCGGGCGTACGGGGGTCCGGCGCGGGCGTCGAGGCGTTCGCGGCCGGTGCGGACGCGGGCGCCGACGGCCCGGCGGCCGGTGCGGACGCGGGCGCCGGCCCGGGTGCGGCCAGCTCGAAGTCGCCCGATCCGCCCGGCTCGTCGGGCCGGGCCTCGGCCGGGCGGGCCGCCGCGCCGTTCTCCGCCGGCACGGTCATGGCGATCGTCGGGCGGTCCTGCGGCGGCGCGGGCACGGCCGAGAGGTCGTACCCGCACGCACCACAGAACAGGTCCCCCGGCTCCAGCGGCTCCTCGCAACCGGGGCACTTCGACAGGGCCGTCTCCTGAGGCTTCTGCGACATTTTCACACCCACGTCCGGGGGCGGAAGCGGTTGGCCCGCTCCACCAGTTCGATCCTCTCGTCGCCGGGCTCCGCAAGCCGGGCGAGCATCCGGTACGAGCGCTCCAGCCCCAAACGCAGGCCGCGCTCGTCCACCTCGCTGCCGAGCAGCGTTCTCGGCCCGTTCGACCCGGCAGGCGCGTGCGCCCGGGGGGCCGAGGACCGAGCCGCGGGACTCCCGGAGAGCACCCAGTCGAGCGCCTTCCCCAGCACCTCGGTCGACAACTGCTCGCGGCGCACCGCGTCCAGGCCGAAACCGGCCAGTCCCGAGATCTGTTCGGCCGCGGCCGTCAGATCGGCGATCAGCGGCTCGTCCGGAGCCCGTTCCCGCAGCCTCGCCCGCACCGCCGCGACCCGGGCCGCCGTGTAATGGATCGACGACTCCGGCACGGACTCCAGCGTCGCCACGGCCCCGGTGCGGTCCCCGGCGGCGATCTGCACCCGGGCCAGGCCGAACGCGGCGCTGACGAAGCTCGGATCGGTCGTCCACACCAGACGGTAGTACTCGGCCGCGTTGTCCAGCTGGCCCAGCACCTCCGCACAGATCCCCAGCGCCAGCTTGGGCGCCGGCTCACCGGGGAACGCGTCGTACACCGCGTCGAAGGAGAGCGCCGCATTCTCGTTGTCGCCGATGACCAGCGAGGTGATTCCGCGGTACCAGACGACCCGCCAGTCGTCCGGGAACCGGTCCTCCAGCTCCGCCAGGGTCTGCCCCGCGGCACCGAGCTCGTTCATCTCCAGACGGGCGCGCAGTTCACGCAGCCGGGTCTCCAGCGACGCCGCGGGCACGGCGTCGAGCGCGGCGATCAGTTCGGCGGGAGCGGTGGCCATCAGCCCGGCGAGGAAGCCCGCGTTGGGGTCGCTCGCGTCGACCCGGGGGACGGGCAGTGCGAGCGAGGTGGCCCGTGCGTCGATCCCGGCCGGCCGGGGGCCGTTCGGGACGTACGGCCCCGACGGCGCACCGGGATCGGCGACCGGGACGCGAGGACCCGGAATCGCGGCCGGGGTCTGCGCGTACGGGAGCGCCGCGCCGCCGCCGGACCGTAGGTGCGTGGGCGGCGCGGTCAGCGGACCGGCGCCCGCCACCGGATAACCGGGCACGGCCGGCGCACCGGCGGGCAGCGCGCCCGGCCTCGGCCCCGTACCCGGCACGGGGGCCGTGACCGGAGGCGCGACGGTCCCCGCCCCCTTCCGTCCTCGTCCGAAGCGCCCGGACGACGCCGGAGCGGCAGCCCGCGCCCCCAGTCGTGACACTTCGTCCGTCAGCTCGGCGAACAACTGCGTGTCCGTGACCCGCACTTCCGTGCCGAACAGCGTCGACAGCGCGGGCCGCGGCCGTCCGGTCTGCAGCGACACCACCTCGCGCAGCACGCCCGTCAGCTGCTCCGCCATCTCCGCCGCTGAGGCGAACCGCCGCGCCGGATCCGGGTCGGTGGCCCGCACCAGCAACCGGTAGAACGACTCGTAGCTCCGGAACACCTCGATGTTGTCCGGGTCCGGCAGCGAGTCCACGAAGACGTTGGTGTAGCCCTGGAAGTCGAAGGTGAGCACCGCGAGCGTCCGCGCGACCGTGTACAGGTCGGAGGCGACCGACGGGCCGACCTCCGCGACCTCCGGCGCCTGGTACCCCACCGTGCCGTAGATGGCCGACTCCTCGTCGTCCATCCTGCGGACCGCGCCCATGTCGATCAGCTTCAGCTGGTCCTCGGTCTGGATCGCGTTGTCGACCTTGAAGTCGCAGTACAGCAGGTTGCGGCTGTGCAGATGACCGAGCGCCTCCAGCGCCTCGATGCCGTACGCGCACGCCTGCTCGACCGGCAGCGGATCGCGCTTCCCGGCCGGGGTGCGGCGCTCGTTCGCGATCTCCTTGAGCGCCTTGCCGCCGACGTACTCCATCACGATGTAGCCGTCGAGCGAGCCGGTGCGCTGGTCGAGGTGCTCGACGAAGTTGTAGATCCGGACGATGTTGGAGTGCTCGATCTCGGCGAGGAAGCGGCGCTCCGAGATGGCGGCCGCCATGGCGTCCTGGTCGCCGGTGTCGAGCAGGCCCTTGAGGACCACCCAGCGGTCCGACACCGCCCGGTCGACCGCGAGATAGACCCAGCCGAGCCCGCCGTGCGCCAGACAGCCCGCGACCTCGTACTGGCCGTGCACGATGTCGCCCTCGTGCAGCTTGGGCACGAAGGAGTACGGGTGGCCGCACTTGGTGCAGAACCCCTCCGTGCGGCCCGCCCGTTCACCACGGGCCCGGCCCACAGGGGCCCCGCAGTCGGAACGCGAACAGAACCGCTTGCGCTCCGGCACCTCGGGGTTCTCCATCACCGCCGAGCGCGGGTCGGGACGCGGCACGTCCGGCACCTGCACCAGCCCCGCACCCAGCCTGCCCCGGCCGGACGCCCCCGAGGACGAACCGGAGGAACGCACCGACACCGAACGGGACGTGGCGCCGCCGGACAACGAGCGCGACAGACGCCCCGAAACGGAACGCCGCGAGGTCGACGAACGGGACGAGGACCGCGAGGAGGCCCGGGAACTGCTGCTGCCCCTGCTGCCCCTGCTGCTCGCGCCGCCGCCCGCGATCCCGGTGGGCGGCGAACTCACCATGCCACTCGGGGAGACGACCGGGGCCAGCCCGCAGGTGTCGCAGTACAGCTCACCGCCGCCCACGTCCTCGTAACTGCCCTCGCACGCGGGGCGCTGGCACTGCGTACTCATGGTCCGTCCCCCTGTTCGCCCCGCCGCCGCGGCGGCCCGTCCACCTTGCGCACACCTGTCTTCATCGCCGGTCCTCCGGTCCCGGGGTCCGGCGCTGCGACAGCAGTTCGGCCGCCGCCTCCTGATAGCGCAGCACCGCCTGCGCGGCGACCCGCAGATCGCACGGCGCGCTCCACAGCATCCGGCGTGCCGCGTCGTACCGCTCGATCAGCAGCGGATCCTCGGCCAGACCGTGCCGGGCGACCTTCGCCTTGTACGCGTCGAGCCTGCCGCGCAGCTCCGCCCGCACGGCGAGCGGGGCCGTGACCGCGGTCAGCGACTCGCGGGCCCGCAACAACTCCTCCTCGGCCTCCCGCTCCAGCGTCTCCAGGAGCGGGGAGAGCCGGTGCCACTGGGCATGCCTGCGGTACTCCGACGCGGCGGCCAGCCGCTCCTGGAGCGCGGTCGCCGGACCGCTGACCGCGGGCACCTCCGAGGCGGCGATCTTCGCCAGCACCTCGCCGCGCGCCGACCGGGCCTCGGTCAGCGTCCGGTCCGCGCGGGAGAGGACGTCACGCAGCTGGACCAGGCGCTGTTCGGCGTCCTGCCGGACCGCGAGCACCGCCTCGATCTCGCGGCGTACGTCGTCCAGGGCGCGGGCCGCCCGGTCGTACCGCGTCGTGTCGGGCCGTCCGCCGCCCGGCGCCGAACTGCCGGGCCCCGACAGCCAGAAGGCCAGCGGATCCGAGATCACCTGCACCCGCAGCGTGGTCAGCTCCTGGGTGATCGCCTCCAGATCGTCACCCGCCGGGTGCTCACCGGGCCGCACACCGACGGAGTGCGCCAGCGAGCGGGTGCGGTGCAGCTCGGCGGCGAGCAGGTCTATCCGCGCGGGAAGCGCGGACCACACGGAGTCGGAGGCGACGACCATGTCCAGCGAGCGGGCGTACAGCTCGTTCATCCGGGCGACCAGCTCCTCCAGCGTGAACCGCTCGGAGAGCCTGGCCGGGCCGGTGACCGACGGATCGGGGCGGCCGGCCGCGTGCGCCACGGTGACACCCTGGCCGCGCAGCAGCTCGGTGAGGGCCACCAGGTCGTCCCGGTTGGGGTGGCGTCGGCGGGCCCGCACCGCGCGGGCCTCGGCCAGCGCCCCCGCGTAGGCCTCGAAGTACCCCCACAGCAGGGTGATCGACTGCTCGGTGGAGGCCCAGCGCTCCTTGGTGACACCGGTCAGATCGGCGCCCTCCAGGAGCCGGCGGCCCGCGTGGTCCTGCAGGGCGAGGAGCGAGGTCTCGATCGCCTCGTGCTCCGCGCCCAGCCGGGCCAGCGCACGGTCCGCCTCGTCCCGGTCCATGACCGGGCCGGGGGGCCTCCCCGCACAGCCGGGGAAGGAGCCCGCGACGCCCATCGATCACCTCTCCGCTCTTCCTGCCGGGACGGGCCCGAAAGGATCAGTGCCACTGCCGCGCCGACCGGGACCGCGCCGTCGCGCACCCCGGCCGGCCCGGCACTAGTTGCTCCGGTACTTGGGTGCCGGCGGTGCCTTTATCCCCGGCAGTCCGGCCTCCAGCCAGTTCCGGTACGACTTCATCCAGGGGCTGTTCGCACCACCCCTGCGGTAGTCGACCAGCACCTGGTTGACCCGGGCCACCAGATCGTCGGCGCCGCGCTTCGTGGCCACGCCGTAGTACTCGGTGGTGAACGGTTTGTCGCCCTTGAGCTCGACCGCCGGGTCCTGGGCGGCCTGCCCGGCCGCCAGCGCGTTGTCCGTGACGATCGCGTCGACCTCACCCAGCTGGAGCCGTACCAGGCAGTCCAGCTGATTGGGGACGGTGAGCTGGTCCTCGTCCCCGTCCGTGCCGTCGTGCACGTCCTTGAAGACCGCGCCGAACGACTGCTTCTCCAGCGCCTCGTACGCGGTGGAGCCCTCGGCGGTGCAGACCCGCTTGCCGGCCAGGGACTTGTCGAACCCGGTGATCGACGAGCCCTTCGGTGCCAGGACCTGCTGCCCGGCCTGGAAATAGGCGGTGGAGAACGAGACCTGCCGCAGCCTGGCGCAGTTGATCGTCATCGTCCGGACGACGACATCGACCTTGTCGTTCTCCAGGGCGGCGATCCGCTGGTTGGTGGGGATGGCCCGGAAGATCACCGCGTCGGGATCGCCCAGGATGTTCTGGGCGATGGCCCGCACCAGGTCGATGTCGAAGCCTTCGATCCCGCCGGTCTCCGGATCGCGGTATCCCCAGCGGAAGCTGTTCTGGTCGACACCGGCGATCAGCTTTCCGCGCGCCTTGATCTTCTCGATGCTCGGGCCGCCTTCGCTCGACGGCGGCAGACTCGCCTCCGGGTCCTTGCAGTCGCCGGACCGGGTCTGCACGGCCTGCGCCGTACCCGGTCCCGCGGTGTCCCGGACGAAGGCGTCGGCGCCGCCGTGGGAGAGCGGCAGCAGGGTGAGCGAGGCCGTCACCGCACAGGCCACGGCCATGCCCGTCACCCCGCCCCAGCCGCGCAGCCTGCCGCGGGCGGGCCCCGGGCCCGTGCCACGGGCCACGCCCGTACGCTTCCTGGTCATCGCTCCCCCTCTCACCGGTACTCCGAGAGCCTGCGGTTGACCCCGAGGATCGCGGCGAGGGCGCCCAGCGCGGCGAGTGCGGCGGCCCCGGCCGGAAGCCCGCCCAGCGCCCCGCGCCCGTTCTCCGCGGCCCGGCTGAACTCGCCCTGCTCATGGGCGAGCGCCTGCTTCAGCGCCTCGTCCACCCGGCCGAAGGACTCACCCGTCGAGTTCTTCGGCCCGATGATCTGCTTCAGCGCGCCCTCGTAGTCGCCGCCGTCGTCGGTCGTGCGGGCGGTCCGGTGGCGGCCCTGCCACTCGGAGACACCGTCGATGGCCTTCGCCACCGGCGAGCTCCCCCGGGGATCGCCGTCCGCGAGCTTCCTGGCTCTTCCCAGCTCTTCGCCGAGGGCCTTCATCCCCGTGTTGTAGTCGGTCTCGTACTTGTCGTTCCTGCCGTCCGGGGTGAGCACCGCGCCACGGGCGACGAGAGTGAGGTTCTCATTGGCGCGCGCCTTCAGCGAGTCGATCCGCGCATGGTTGAGAACGTCGAGCGACTGCTGTCCGTGCACATCGGCGCTGCGCAGTTCGGACCGCGCCACCGTGTGCCCCACCGCCAGCCACAGCAGCACCACGGTGGACGCGGCGGTCGCGACGAGCAGCCCGTGATTGAAGACCCGGTTCGTCCTGCGGTAGTTGCGCCGCTGCGCCCAGAGCAGTCCGGCCAGGGTCACGACACCGAGCCCGAGCGAGAAGAACGGCCAGACCCTGGCCGCGTCGCTGTCCTGGCCCAGTCGGTCGGTCTCCGCCGTGTACAGCCGCTCGGCGGCCGGCAGCAGGATGTTGGTCATCCGCTGGTTCGCGTACCGGAGATAGGCACCGCCCAGGGGCAGGCCCTGCCGGTTGTTCGCGCGGGCCCGCTCGATCAGCCCCGCGTACCGGGGAAGTTCCTCGTTGAGCGTGGTGATCTCGTGACCGGACGTCGTCGAGGCGTCCGTGTTGGCCGCGGCCTTCACCAACAGCCGGGAGGCCTCCTTGATGTCCCTGTCGTACTGGTCGTGGACCGCGCGTGGCTCCTGCGCCCCGGCGAGGAAGCCGCCGGCCGCCGCGGTGTCGGCGTCGGCGAGCGAACGGTAGATGTCCGCCGCGTCGGCGCTCAGCGGCTGGCTGCGGTTCACCACGTCGTCGGCGGCGGCCGCCCGGTCGGCGATCTCGAACGCCGTCACGGCCCCGAACGCGACGACGAGCAGGGCCAGTACGGCCCCGATGATCTGGAGCCTGCCCGGTTCGGTCGTCGCCGCGGCCCGGAGCCGTTCGGACGTCACGGACCAGGCGCCGCGCCGAGGCGGAACGGGTGCGGTCGCGGGCACGGGTGGCTGCGCCCGCGCGTGGTCCGGCGCCGTGCGTACATTCGGCGGGTATGTCACTCGACCTCCCCCTCGGTCACGGACGGTGGCCCGGCCCCCGGCGGATCGGGGGACTGGTACCCGGCCTGAAGTATGGCCGCGGGGACCGACATCCACACCAGGAACGCCTTGATCCTGCATCGGCCCACGGATGCGTTCCTTCGCATTCGATCAAGGCCTGCGCCGCCGATCAAGCCGATCGGCGGATCAATCCCCTGAGCGGACCGAACTCCCCACCCATGAACACGTCCGGGACAACTGATCGGTTCCCTTGCACAAGGGGCGTGGGGGGGGGGGGGGGGGGCCCCCCCCCCCGCCCGGGGGGGCGCCCCCCCCCCCCCCCCCCCCCGCCCCCCCCCCCCCACACCCGCCCCCCCCCCCCCCCCCCCAGCCCC